>NZ_BAUW01000012.1 GCF_000517385.1 Mesobacillus boroniphilus JCM 21738
TTAAATCTAAAAAACTAGTAGCCATTCATTCTATTACCGGGATGATTGGCTCACTGGGACTCACGATCGGTATGTGGATGTACAACATCAACCCATTCAACCTTGACGATACATTGGTGATGGTCCTCTTCATCGTCGGCGGCTCCCTGCTGCTTGTCGCGTTTATTTTATTTGTGGTTGTTACTTTCTTTATAGAAAAGACAGGAAACTAAGAATGTAAGACTAGACTGCACTTAATAAGAAATGACCTACTAATACTAGAGTAGGTCATTTTCTTTGCATATTAACGATTTTGAAGTTCTATAATGCTTTTTCCGCCTAAAAAGGCGTGTCCTGTCGTAAGTGTTATGACAGTTTCAAAGCCATAACGATTATATACCTTTTCAACCCTTTCATTAATAGGAAATACCCATAAGTTTTCAAAGCCTTGTTTTTGGACTTCTTGCTGAATATGTTGAATGATATATCCTATTAATCCTTTTCCCCGGTATACTTCTAAAGTCGCTACACTTTCCATACGCGCTTGTCTGCCCTGAGCAAAAATACAGGCAGTGGAACAGGCGACACCATTGTACCTCAACAAAAAGTGTTGATATCCGGGATGATCAAACTCTTCCTTTAAAGCTTTTTCCCGGACTTCACGTCCGCCAATTTCTTTGATGCTGCATTCGATTTCTAATGCTTCTTGATAGTTTGCTTCCGTAACTTCTTCAATCGAAATTGCATCATTTCTTTCCAGGTTAATCACTTTCTGATCCCATAATTGTACAGGACTTGGCAATTCCTCATACCCAAATCCTTTTGATTTCAATTCACGTATCAGTTCAGGTTGTTCTTCCGGAGTGTATATGTAAAACCTCGGAATAATATTCTTTGCCTGATAAAAGGCAATGACTTCATCAACCACTTTTTCTGGATGATTGACTGGTTGGCGTACATGGGCATGATTCGCATCATAATATACAGGCTGATCCTCATTTATAAATAGATAACCCCACTCCCTGTCGTGACGAGCAGTAAAGGTAGCAAGGTAAGCAAACTCCAACTCTAGTATTCTGTCTAACATGTATTTCATTCCCCTCATTCAATTGCTTTGAAAATATCCCTTATTTGATTTTAGCATAAATATCCAATTCTAGGGGTTGTTCCATTATATAATAATAAAGGACAGACTTCACATACCCCTTCAAATATCTGGCTCAAGCACAGCGTATGTCCGTAGGTCGACCTAATAATTAATTTGATTCAGCACTTTTTTTGTAAAAAATGAAACCAACATACCCATTTCGGACGACATACTAGTGAAAATAACTTATGGAGGTTGCCCAATTGAGTGAGGAACAGAAATTAATAAACCAAATTCGGGCAGGTAATGGAGAAGCATTCAGCCATTTGGTTGAAAGTCTGCTTTCTTCTGCTTATCGGACGGCTTATCTTATACTTGGTTCGCGGGAGCTGGCTGAGGATGCTGTCCAGATTGCCCTGGAGGACTGCTATCTCAGTATTATGCGAGATTTGGAAATCCGCCATTTCAAAGCCTGGTTTTACCGGCTCGTATATACCCGTTCGATCGATGTATACCGAAAGCAAAAGCGAAATCAGTTTTCTGATATTGAAGAAAATCCAGAAGCGATCTCCAAGATGCAATCCGGATCAGCTCAGGATATGGCTGTTGAAAGTGAAACAAAGCAAGAACTACTACAGCTCATCACCCGTTTAAAGGATGAACAGCGTATACCTTTACTGCTGTTTTACTTTGAAGATTTATCAGTGAAAGAGATCAGCGTCATTCTCAATGAAAACAGCAATACGGTAAAAACAAGGCTGTCCCGGGGCAGGAAAAAGCTCGGAGAACTGGTGAAAAAGCATAGCCACTTTCAAATGGAGGGAAATACTTATGGGATATGATAAGGATAAAATGCAGATCCCTGATTCGCTGCAAAAGTTTACAAAGGAGTTACCTGCCGATTCGCAGCTGGTGAATTTGATGATGAGCGGAGTGAACGGGTTGGCCGTGAGCTAGAAGGGTTCAATAAAGATTTTAAAAAGCAGTGGACATTTTGGAAAAAAGCAGGTGTAACGACTGCCGCGATCGCTGCCAGTTTCATGTTATTTGTTGGTTCAGGGTTCGTTTCCCCTACGATGGCGAAAGTGGTATCAAAGATTCCTCCGTTAAGCTCAATCTTTAATAGCCCCGAACTAGACTTGTCAGAGAGACTGACTCAGGCTCTGAAAAAAGAAGGCTATCCTGTGCAGCAAGTGAACGAGTTTGTCGGCGGCAAGAATGAAGCATCATCATTATACTGGATGCCCCAGAAAAACAGTATCAGGAGATGGAAAACGATGTTATCAAAATCGGACATTCCATGGTCAAGAGCAAGGAATTCAAAGGGACAAGAATCGAGGATTATTATGTAAAAGTAAGACAGCATCGCGAGCCTTCCGAAGAATGGAAACAGGAACAAGCTGAAATCGAAAAGGAAACTGATGAAGTGTTCCAAATCGTCCAGGCGGCCCTGGAACCATTTGATTATCAGAATTCTGTCGGTTATATGAAAGATGAAGTTGAAATTGAAATCCCAAGTATCGAAAAACAGGAAAAAGTGGATCAAATCAAAAAAGCTGTAGAGGATGCCCTCGCAGCAAACGACAAGGCTTCTGTAAAGGTCAAAATCAGGAAGTTTGATGTGATCAAACGAGATCAATACTCTCGCTGGAGTGATGCAGTTTCAGGAATTGGGCATGAATTCATGACCTATAAAAAATACAAAGTATCCGGTGTCGGCTATAAAAGTAAAGATGGGTTAATGACCATTTTCATCACCATGAAAATGAAAAGTACCGACAAAGAAGCAGCCGAACACGCCAACGACCTTTACACAATGGCCGAGGAATTCATCAAGTCAGACGAAATATGGCCAAAAGTAAAGCAAGACCCATATAGAATCGTCGTAAGGACAAAGGATAAAAAGGAATTTAATATAGAAGAAAAACAGTTTAATTAAAAAAGCAAAGGGATCTTTCCCTTTGCTTTTTTGAGTCTTTTTCAAGAAGTTTGAAGCACAAGGTACGTCCCTATGCTTTCCTTAATAAGCGCGCGCAAACCATACGGTGTGTTTTGCTTCGCTGCCACAATGGATGCATGTCTGTTTTTCTGCTGGCGGGTTGAATGGGATGTTTCGTGTTGTGAATTTTGTTTTTTCTTTTACGCTTGCTTCACAATCATCGTCTCCGCACCAGCCTGCCAATACCCATCCTGGGATCTTGTCATTTGTCTTGGACTCAGCAATATGCTGTTCGAGCTGTTCCAGGGTATCAATATGAGTATGAGAATTCTCTTCACGGAACGCTTTTGCTTTTTCGAACAGACGAGTCTGCATCGTTTCTAGTTCGTTTTTAACTTTTTCGATCATGGATTCTAATGGCACAGAAATTTTCTCATCCATATCTCGAGCCTTCATCAAGCCCTGATTTTGATCTAAGTCTCGCGGTCCTAGTTCAATACGGACAGGAACACCTTTTAACTCCCACTCATTGAATTTATATCCTGGTGATTGATCGGAATCATCAAGCCGAACGCGAATGCCTTCTGCTTTTAAAGCGGCAAAGATCTCATCCAGTTTCTCGATGATTGCCGGGTTCTTTTTCCAAGGGCCCACTGGGATTAGAACCACTTGTGTCGGCGCGATTCTTGGCGGCAGTACGAGACCCTGTTCGTCTCCATGGACCATGATGACAGAACCAATCAAACGAGTGGACGTACCCCAGGATGTTGTATGTACAAATGTGTGTTTGTTTTCTTTATTCAGGTATTTAATATCGAATGCTTCCGCAAATTTCGTGCCCAAGTAGTGGGATGTTCCTGCCTGGACGGCTTTTCCATCCTTCATCATTGCTTCGATCGAATAGGTGTCAACAGCACCGGCAAATCGTTCAGACGGCGTTTTTTGGCCATCATAAACTGGAATCGCAAGCAATCCTTCGACTACTTCCTTATATATATTCAACATTTGCATCGTTTCCTTGCGCGCATCTTCCTCGTCGACATGAGCCGTGTGACCTTCCTGCCATAAAAATTCAGAAGTGCGGATGAATGGGAGAGTTTTCTTTTCCCAGCGGAATACATTTGCCCATTGATTAATCAAGACTGGAAGGTCCCGATAACTTTTAATCCAATTTGAATACAGATGCCCTATCATCGTTTCCGAAGTTGGCCTCAATGCCAGGCGTTCTTCTAATTGCTCTCCTGCAGCTTCAGTAACCCAAGGAAGTTCTGGCGAGAATCCTTCAATATGATCCTTTTCCTTCTGGAAGAAGCTTTCCGGAATAAGCATTGGGAAATAAGCATTGCGGTGGCCTGTTTCCTTGAACCGCTTGTCCATTTCTCCCTGAATATGTTCCCAGATTTCATAGCCATCCGGCTTAAAAGCAATACAGCCGCGAACCGGGGTGTAATCAAATAATTCCGCTTTCTGAATCGTATCAATATACCATTTCGTAAAATCATTTGTTTGCTGTGACATGTCCTTCTCCTCCTGAAAAATCAAATAGAAAATAAAAAAGCATAAAGAGTCCTCAATAAGGACGTCTTTATGCTAGTAGACGTGGTACCACCTTAGTTCGATATTCATAGAATATCCTCTAAAAGTTTGTATCGGAACGACCCGGTTAGTTTTTCGCTAACATCTCCGTGGCAGGGTTCAATAAGGAGGGGTGATATAGCTTTCAGCCATGGCTATATTCTCTGGATTCACAATCCTTATTTACTTGATCACATCATTGATTACATATTTATAAATTAATATACCAAGTTTTTATCTGGATTTCAAATAGAAGCGTAGGGACGTACCTTTTGCTTCCAAACCCACTGATTATAGTAACTCCCCAACAGGTGATTTGAACCTTTACTGCTGCATTTTGCGAGAGAAAAGTAAGTTCCTTGATTAAAGGCGACAGTCCTTTTACTGCAGCCTTGTTTTACCTTGTTTATTTTGCGTTGGCCAAAATCGCCTGCTGAACTGTTCCATATGTGTTCAATTTAGAGAAGTCGACTCCTGTGTTGATGACATCGACTGCGAGTTCAGGGCGGATTCCTGTCAGCATCGTCTCGATTCCGATCAGCCTCAGGACTTTATTGATATTGAAGATTCGCGCTGCGATTTCTGCGTCGATCATAGCGATTCCTGAGAAGTCGATGATCAGGTTTTTGATTCTTAGCTCGCTGATCTTCGGAATGACATGGGTCATGATATGGTCGCTGCGTTCAAAATCAAACTCGCCGATCAATGGCAGTATCGCCATGTCTTGTTCGAGCGGAACGATTGGAGATGACAACTCAGTGATGATTTTTTGATTCCTTTTGTTCTGTTCGTTTGCGAGCCTTTCCCGCTCCATCATCGTTTCTGTAATACTTAAATCAAGCAGGTAGCTGATTCGGTTATTGACGAAAACCACTTCTTCGGTTGAAAGCCCCTCTCCAACTGAAATTTTTGTCAACATTTCAATTAGCTGAAGCCGCGTTTCTGCATAGGGCTTCAGAATACTAGCGAGCTCCTCATAGCTGAATTGATAATCCCTTCGATTCGCTTGCCTTTCTTTATGCCAGGCAATGAACGTCTCAGACGCATCTTCCTTGGAAAGGTTCAGTGTATTACCGAGGAATTCAACGAATGCTTTATTCGTTTTTAATGATTCCTCTATGATTTCTGCCGGAAGCTCAATTTCAAGTTTTTTCACATTATAATCGGTAATTTCCTTACTGATTTTATCTGCATGATCAAGTAGGTATTTAGAAAATCTTTCGACTGGATTCACGAGTTCAGCTCCTATAAATAGTTCCGTTTTTTCTTTTTATAAATTATACCACTTATATATGGATAAATATAATTTCAACCATTTTAGGTCAACTTATTGGCATAAGAAAAAACGGCATAATATAAATACCGTTTAAGATTTCCCTATAAAGTAGCACTAAACTATTGATTTTGATACCTCAGCTTTTGAATCATGCCGGGAAGGTATAACCTCAGCTTTCTCTTCCCTTCCTTCGCTCCACTTAAAGACAATGGCTCCAGAAATTATGATGAGTACACCGAGGAATTGTTGGAAAGTAAACGGTACCTTCTCCAATCCCATCCAGCCTAATGAATCCCATAAAACCGCGAAACCGAGCTGGGAAGTCAATACAATTGAGATCGCAAAGGTCGGTCCAAGGAACCTAATTGCCTGGACGATGCCTGCAACGACTCCGATTCCCAGCAAGCCGCTGAACCAGTACCAACCTTTCATTTGCTGCAGATCGAACATTTTGCTCCCTTCAAAGAACAGGCCGAGGATGAAGGATGCCATGAATCCTAACCCCAATACCAATGTCGTTGTCGTCCATGAGCCCGCTTTTTCATTGACCTTGCTGTTAAAAATATTCTGCAGGCCGACAAGTGTGCCAGCAATTAATGCAAATAGTAAGCCTAAAAGCATGATTTACCCTCCCTATTTATAAAGGTTTTCCTTAGCAAGAGTCTTAAGTCCTTCCAAATCCTTGATTACGATTGCGCCGCTGTCCCGCTCCACAAGGCCATTTAAGCAGAATTCCTTTATGACCCGGTTAAGATGCCGATAGCTTGTTCCAATTAAATTGGCAATGTCAGTGAGATTCGATGTACTCACCTTCCCATTGACCAGCGCTTTGTTTTCATCATAGGCGACGGATACAAGATAGCTTGCTAACCTAGTCTCAACAGGGTACAAGATATTATGGCGCATGAACTGGGATTTGATATAGAATTTTCTCGTTATGATCTTTAGCAAAAATTGAAGGAATGGAGAGTGATTTTTTAAAAATCTTCGCAGCACACTTTGCCGGACTCCGATCATGACGACAGGAGAAACAGCCTCAACGGTGTTGATCGTATCAATTTCCTGGACATATTCAATATCCCCAATGACTTCAAGCGGAGTTTTAAAGGATAGAATCAATGTTTTACCCTCTTCTGACGTGGTAAAAATCTTCACTTTCCCCTTAACCAGTATATAAAGATACTCAACAGCCTCACCCTGGGAACAGACCTGCTCCCCTTTTTCAAATTCAAATAAAGTTAGGTAAGGAAGAATCTCCTCATTAAATAATGATTGTATCTGGTGAGATCGTAGATACGCTTCTATCTCTTCCGACGCTTTTATTTCTTTCATAAGCTTTCCCTGCCCCTTTAATCTTGTTAATCCCTTCAATTACCAGCCCAGGATCATCACACCTGCTACCATCATTGTAATGCCAATCAGCTGTGGTAGCCTCATTTTTTGTTTCTTTACCCCGAACCATCCATTCCGGTCAATCAGGAATGTCATCGCAAGCTGGGCGATCAACATCGCAGAAACTGTTAGAGTAACCCCAATAAAATGAATCGCAGTGACGTTACCAAAAACAACAATGGCCCCAAACGTACCGCCAATCAAATATAGGGGTCTCACTCTGCTCAGTCCTTGCCATTGTCCTTTTACAGCAAAGGTCAAGACAAACAAAGCCGCTAAAAACCCGGTAAGTTGAGTAATCGAAGCCGTCTGCCATGTACCAATATCCTGGCTGATCCTCGCATTCGCCACACCTTGCAGCGTGATAAAAGCTCCCCCTAATAAAGCAAAAATTAAACCTTTCATTTCTCTCTCCCCAAATCCTCATGTTTGTATTAATTAAATGACAGAACAAGAAGGTAAGGAAGGACATATGTCCTAAAACGAGTAGAATTGACCTTAACCACAAAAAACACCTGTACAATGACAGGTGTTTTCCTCATTACTAATTATTATCCTCTTCACTAGGTTCTTCATCTAAATCGGGTTCTTCTTCGTCAGGATTTTCTTCACTAGGCTCTTCAGTTACATCTGGTTCTTGGTTATCTTCCTGCTCTTCTATGTTTTCCATGTTATTTTCATCTTCCGGTGGCGGCTCTTCATCCGCAGAACAACCGGCCAACATAATTCCTGCACCTAATGGGATAGACAATAGTACATTTTTGAATTTCATTTTCTATCATCTCCTATTCTACGATGTATGTTCCTTTATTTCTTTCCCTTTATAGAAGTATATAACTTGCTTCATTAGGCGTGTTTGTTTTAAGTGGTGTATCACATAGCTTAATAGATTGGTCATTTCTTATTGTTTGTGGAGAAAAGCTTGCAGTACTATAAAAAAAGCTGAACCAGGCATTTCCCGGTTCAGCCTCAATATTAATTCTTTTTCACCAGTTCATATCCATTCTGCTGAATCGCGTATTCGACGCCTTGCTGCAGACTGGAGAAGGATTGGATTCCCTCAATTTTTACGTTGGAACTTAAAATTTGGATACTTAGTTCCGCAGATACACCTACAATAAAACATTGACCTCCAATTAGACGGATGGACTGTATTAATTTCTGGATCCCATGGATTGTATAAGGATCGACATTCTTGATCCCTGTTAAATCAATCAAAAGGTACTTAGCCTTTAGCTTGGTGAGTTCTACCAATGATTTTTCAATCAAATTGCTGAGCCGCTCTTCATTGTATTTGCCTATCAACGGAATGACGAGAATCCCCTTGAGAACCGGAATGATTGGCGAAGAGAGCTCTTGTATCAAGGAGGAGAGCTCTTCTGTTCGGGCCTCTACCTTCTTTTCCAATTCTATGATACTTTCCTGCTCTTTCTTTCTTGCAAGTTCATGGATGTTATGCGAAATGGTCACTGTTGATGGGAAGATTTCAACCTCATCATATTCATAGCCTTCCTGCTGGCTTTTCGTCATTTTATACCACATGTCTTGCTTGAATAGTCCGCTGAAAATACCTGCAATGGCTTGGCAGCAATACTCCGGCCTTATTTTTACCAGCCAGCTTGAAAATGCGGTGTTCCCAGCTATTGCGGATTCTTACGACAGCTCTTTTCTCTTCATAAGAGTAATCATGAATCTCGAATATTCCCCAGCCTGCGCTTTTGTAGATATCACTATATTCATTCAGCAGCTCTACCACATCAGTCCTGCCCTCATAATAAGAGCTAACAAGCTTCCCCATTCGGAATCCGGTCACTTCATATACAGTAGTTGACACATCGCTTCCGGAAATTTCCTCAATCGTATTCAGGAACAACTCAATCGCAGAATCCCAGAAAAGCAAAGCCGGGGCACCATCAAAAGTCAGTTCCCCTTCCTGGCTATTCCATATAAATTCATTTTTGTTCACTTTTATCTGATGGTTAGAATGTCCCATATTAATACTCCCTCAATAGTATGAATTAGTTCCATTCTAACTAAAACAATAATAGAATGCCAATTTGTCGGTCTGAAGAACAAGAAAAGCAAAGAAAACATACCATTTACTTATTAACTAGCTTAAATGCCATTTCTAGCACCAGAACAATTAGTTACTCTCTAATAAATCACCTTTTCTGTCATTTTAACAAATTAGCGATCATGATAAAGAGTATCGATAGAGTAAAAAAACCAATCATGAAATAGCCAAAATACCTTAACGGCTTAGGCAACTTTTTCAGATTTACATCAGTTGGGATTCCTTCAATTTTGTTCATATGTTCCATCGCATCATTAATAGGCTTTTTATCCGACATGATAACACTCCTCCCTGTTCCACATTTCCCTCTCAAATTTCCGACACACTGTTAAAAGTTCCATTGACACATCAACGAAAAAGTCAATTTATACTAAAAATACTCCAATTATAATCATGGATATTCCTGCGATTGTAAGAACATCCAGTCGCTGACTGATGGCTTGGTTTTGACCTATTTGTTCTTTCTCGTATTGTTTGTGAATCTTATGGTGCAGATGTTCATCACCAGGTATTTCAGGTGATTGCACACCCATTAGCCCTCTTCCTCCGAAGTAAAAGATCTTGTGAAAAGGCAAAGCGGCAATTAAGAGTAAAAAGCCTAATAGTAATCCCCATGTGCCAACCATACTACCATCAAGTTTCCCGGTCATAAGAAATACGATTAGGATAGAGCTGCATAGCTGCTAACCACTATATAGAAGCTGAGCTTTAGCCTTCTCGACATCTGTTTTCACCTCTATTTACATACGAAAATCATCTGCAAAAAGTTCCCAAATCTTTCCCAGTGAACAACGGAAAAATAGCTGGTCAATTCAACTTGTTACTTGCAATAAATCTCATTAACTGTACTGTTCCACCAAACTGATCCTAGATATCCTTTTATTCAGGTCAAATGAGCTGAAAAAAGCGGTTAACTTTTGAAGTAACCTACTCCACAGTTAATAAGAAACCGTTTCTTTTAAGTAAGTCGAGATGACTTGTCTAAACAACGACTTTTCTTCAAGGAAAGGGTAATGATTGCTTTCATTAAAGACAATAAGTTGTGATTTTGGTATTAACTCATTCATTTCTAAGGAAAAAGAAAGCGGGCATTGTACATCGTGGCGGCCACTCAATATTAAAGTATTAGTTGAGATTTTTTCTAACTCACGGGTGACATCAAAGATCATTTCTTCCCTAATAAAAAAATCCATTCTTGGAGCAGACATCTTTTTATGTATGCCTAAAGGAAAGTATTCATCATACTTATCCGGATGAAATAAAGACAGCTTAGTTCTCTCTTTAGAGAAGCGCTCCCTTTCACTAGGTGATAAATCAGGGCGTTTTAAAGTCTCAATAAGTTGCTGCATTCGGTCGAACTGCGGGTGGTCAGGATGATAAATACATTCAGAGGATGAATTGGCATATTTCCTAGCAGCCGCCCCCTTCATGATCCTAAACTAAGCCCCCAATTCAGGGAATTTCTTGTTCACTCATGTGCCTGATTGGTGAATAACAAGGAATTACCTAAGTTGTGGTAAGTTCACCGTGAAGTACTAAATGAAAACTTTTTTTAAAAAATGAGTTGTATGATATTTAATTCGCTTTTCTTTAATACTCTTTTGCTGTTATAACCTTTGGTATCATTTTGTATCAACTTGTTTAAGTCCATTTGGAGGATGTTTCTTTTCAGTAAAGTTTGTAAGCCAAATGTTAGCGGCAAATACAACTAAATAAACCAAAAAGGATAAAAACAAATTCCAGCCGGTATATGTAAAAACATGAAATTTAACAGATATCCATTCTATAGTTATGGCGACTCCTGACCAAAAAACAATATAAGAAAGATTCTTTAAACCTTTGGGCTTGTTATATTGATAAAAGTTTACTACAAAGTAAGGCAGAGTTGGATACGTTAAAAAGTGCAATAATACATCAAATAGTTCATGGGTTTTATGGTCGATCGTAAAATATAATTCATAAGGTTTTACACTAAGTGTTATGTCAGCTGTCAAAGCTAGAAAGATGTTAAATGTCCAAATGATAGTGATGGTTACAGCAGACAAGTGCTAGGTAATTTAAACATCAGGGCAAAAGTAAGCACTGTGGAAGAGATAATAAATATTTCATTTGCGTCAAATTTGTCAGGAAGAGGTAAAATCATATCGTTTTCACCTCTTTGCCCTTATCAATCAGTTTTTCTAAATAAAAGGAGTAGATAGCCAATAATAAAATAATAAGACTATATCTTAAATACGAATAAAATACATTCCAATTTACCCATTCCAAATATTTAATATGAACGAAATATATTTCAATTGAAACAAGTGCTGTTAAAAAGATGAATGAATAGATTGTTTTACTAAAAATAGTTCTATCAGAGAACAAAATATAAATTAACCATAAAAGTAAGGCTGGCTTGAGGGTTAACTCAGGTATTTTTGGGTCCAAAAAATTAATTCACTTGATGGGTCTTGCTTTGTTAATTTTAAATTCAGATTAATGATCAAACCTGTATTTGTAATAAGAATATTGGATAAAAAATAACAGCCCAAGATATTCGTGACGTTCATTTTCTTTATCAAGAAATACAAGGAAATAAGTGATAATATTGCTAAAATCAAAAAAAGCCCAACCGTTTGCATATAGTCACCATCTTTAATTGTTTGTATTAATTTATGCATAAATGACTTAAATACACGGTATCTAATGAAAATACTACTATTTTTTCTAATTTATAAACTGTTTAGACAAATTGCGGACATATTAAGGTTACTTAATGGCAGTATAGCGAAATTCAGTACCTATGGCCGGATTCTAGCCTTTAACCCTTTGGGATATACGCAAAAGGACGTGGAAAGTCTAGTTTCCACGCCCTTACTCCTGAGTTCAGCACAGGTCTCAGCCATCTATTTTTTTAAAAGCAAGTACACAAAGTACGGTGCACCAATTAATGCAGTCATGATTCCTGCCGGGATCCCTTCTGGTTCAAGGAGATTGCGGCCGATAGTGTCTGCGAACAATAACAGCCATCCGCCGATCAGCACTGCGATTGGAAGGAATAATTGGTTTCTTGGACCTATCAGTGCTTTTGCAAGATGCGGGGCCATCAATCCGATGAAAGCAATCCCGCCTGTTACCGACACGGCCGAAGCGGCTAATGCAACTGCTGTTAAAAGCAGGACGATTCTTTCTTTTTCCATTGATACTCCGACACCTATCGCGACCGGATCGCTTAAGCTCAGAAGGTTTAGGCGATTGGCTTTATAAAGCGTAAACGGAACCAGGGTCAGCAGCCATGGCAGGAGCGCCAGTATAAACGGCCAGTCTGTTCCCCAGATATTGCCGGCAAGCCAGCGTGCGATGAAATCGACTTTTTGCCTTTCTGCTGCTGAAATAATGACAATCATCGCTCCGGAAAGTGCCATTGAAAAACCGATACCGACAAGAATCAGTCTGACAGGCTGTAGTCCGATTCCTTTTTTATAGGAAAATAAATAAATCAGAATCGCGGTCACCAGAGCACCACCGAACGCGACCAGTGGAAGCATGTACGCAAACGAAGCGGCATCGATTGGGAAAAAGAGAAAGAACACGGCAATTCCTAATCCTGCCCCAGAATTTATCCCAATGATCCCCGGATCAGCCAAATCGTTTCTTGTTAATCCCTGCAAAATCGCTCCGGAAAGTGCCAGCGCCATACCAGCTAGAACTGTCACGATAATTCGCGGCATCCTGATCGAAAACAAAACAAACTCTTCTTTGAAGGTGCCATTTCCGAATATCGTCGGCAAGATCCGATTATACGATACGGAGGAATAGCCCAATCCCAGACTGACTACGATCGTTAAAATTATTAAAGCAGACAAGGTCAAAACAATATACCTTTGCTTTTTGATAATGGACGGATGTATCATATGAAGCTCTTCCCTCCTTTACGGACGATGAACAGGAAGAACGGCAGTCCGAGCACGGAAATAATTGCATAAATTGGTGTTTCATAAGGAGCGTTGATCGTTCGCCCGAGCGTATCTGCGATCAGCATGAACGACGCGCCGAATAAGGCTGACATCGGCAAAACGAATCGATAATCTGTGCCGACGATCATCCTGACGATATGCGGGACCATCAGCCCGATAAAGGCCATGTTCCCAACTAGCGCTACCGAAGACCCTGCCAGTAAAACAATAACGATGAATAATACCAATTTAATTAAGTTTGTCTTCTGGCCAAGTCCTACTGCTACTTCTTCACTCAAGCTCAAAATCGTCAATTGCCTTGATAGGTAAAATGCAACCAGCATTCCAACCAGGATAAACGGCACAATGATTTTCAGCTGAGTCCAAGATGTTCCCATCAGGCCCCCTGCTGTCCACATCGAGACATCTTTAGTAATTTTAAAATACAAACCGATTCCTTCGGCTACCGCGAACAAAAAGGCGGAGACCGCGGCTCCGGCCAGGACGATTCGCAAAGGGGAGAATCCGCCCTTCTTCAAGGCACCAATTCCAAAAACGAGTATGACGCCGACACCTGCCCCGATAAAACATGCAAATGTAATGGCGAGATAACCGGCCGAAGGACTGAGCGCCATAATCAGTGCCAATGCAGCATTTGCTCCAGCCGTCAAACCAAGCAATCCCGGGTCAGCAAGCGGGTTTCTCGTCAAACCCTGCATGATCGCACCAGCAACAGAAAGGGCAGCACCAACGAAAACTGCTGCAACCTCCCTTGGGAGCCTGATTTCCCTGATCATGGTTATTGTATCTGTTTTAACGGTTGAAGTAATCGCAAGCCAAATCTCCTTGACAGTCGTATCTGCTGCTCCGAAGACCATTGCCGTCATGAAGCTTGCGACCAGAATGAGGATCCCGGCAACAAATCTGGCAAGCATGGGTAGCGAGCTGTTTTGGTTGATCATATGCATCTCATCTTTCTGATAGTATTAAAAAGCGTAAGCGCCTCGTTCAGCCCCGACAAGCGCTGGAGGGCTGACCAGTGAAGTCGCTCTTTGACTTCATTGGGCGGACCGAAGCGACTCGAGGGGCTAGGCGCTGGAGCTGGCTTAAGATACCCCATATTGTTATCCCCAACTGAATCATTTTTACCATTTCATATCCAGCAAGAAGAGGAATTCCTAAGAATTCCTCCTGCTAATTATTATTGTTCTAGAAATGACTTTTTAAAGAATTCCAGTTGATATTCAAGTGTTAGAGGATCATTGAAATAGAATTCCTTCGCATTCACTTCGAATACACGGTTATTCTTTACTGCAGGAATATTTTTATAAGTCTCGGTTTGCTGGAAGGACGTATCTCCCTCTGCATTCTTGCTGAACACAACATAATCACCAGCGTATTCAGACAGTACTTCCGGGGAAATTGCATAGTACCCAGGTTCTAGAGCTGCTTCCTTCACTTTTTCAGGCATATTCAATCCCATTTCCTGATAAAGGATTTCGGTTCCCCTTGCCCAGTTGTCGCCAAATACGTATAGTTCCTTGTCGAAGTTTTCGATAACAGAAACAGTTGCGTCTGCACCAATTTTAGCTTTGATTTCTTCGCCAGCCGCTTTAGAATCTGCCTTGAAGTTATCGATCCACTCTTGAGCTTCTTTTTCTTTATTCAAAACCTTGCCGATTTCCAGGTGCTGCTCAAGATAACCTAGCTTACCGTATGTGAAAGTCACAGTAGGCGCGATTTCCTTCAGCTTATCGACATTTTTGATATTAGATAGACCAATGATCAGGTCTGGATTTAATTCAATAATCTTCTCCAGGTTTTCATCTGTCACTTCTTCCACGTCCATCAATTCATCAAAACGCGGATTCATTTTTGACCATGCGTCAACACCGACCATGTTCACATCAAGGGCCATCACATTTCCTGCAAAAGAAGAAAGGACAATGACTCTTTCCGGGTTTGCAGGTACTTCTACAGCACCATTTTCAGATTGATAAGTGATCGTTTCTGGTGTATCTTCTTTCTTTTCGTCGCTTGATTTTTTTTCCGTGGTCTCTCCGCCTCCGCAAGCACTAAGAACGAGCACCAGCATAAGCAGGAATGGCATAAGTAATTTCTTCATTTTCTTCTTCTCCTTTTAGTAAGTTGTACGTGATGCAAATCGGTTTATTCGTACGTGGATCTCTCCCGATTTCAGCGTCAATTTGGAATACTTTCCTGAGAACAGGCTTGTTGATGACTTCTTCGCTTGTTCCTGTTTTGACAATCCTTCCCGCCTTTAGGGCGATCAGGTGATCAGCAAACCTGGCCGCATGGTTTAAATCGTGAAGCACCATGACAATCGTCCGGCCTTGCTCCCTATTCAACTTTTGCAGTAGCTCGAGAATCTCAAGCTGATGCGCCATGTCCAGATAGGTCGTTGGTTCATCAAGGAATATCATTTCCGTTTCCTGCGCGAGCGCGAGTGCGATCCAGACACGCTGCCTCTGACCGCCGGACAAGGAATCGACAGGCTCGTATTTGTAACTCTCCGTTCCTGTCACTTCAAGAGCCCAATTAATGACTTCCATATCCTTTTTCGTCAGCCTCCCAAATCCCTTTTGATAAGGAAAGCGTCCATACGACACCAATTCCCCTACCGTCAGGCCGGCTGCACTTTCAGGTGTTTGTGGAAGAATGGCCATCTTTCGCGCCAGGCTTTTCGTATCTTCATTAGAGATACTCGAACCATCAAGGTAAATCGAGCCAGACTGATGGGGAATGATTCGTGACATCGATTTTAACAAAGTCGATTTGCCGCACCCATTTGGGCCAATGATAATCGTGACTTGCTGATCGGGGATTTCTAAAGTCAGGTTATTCACGATTGTTTTTTCCCCGTATCCCACGTTCAATTGGTCTGTGTATAAGCGGACCATTCATCATTCCTCCAAAGTTTTTCATTTTCTCGTTGATAATGATTATCAATGTCGTTTACAATGTATACTATAAAGCTATTAATTTATTCAGTCAATGACAGATTTGTGAATTATTTATTTTTCCGTCATATTTTTATAAATATCTAACTCAATACACTAATAGGAGTGTTTCCCATGGAAAACATTGAAATCTTTGACCTTACCATTATCGGCGGCGGACCTGCCGGACTTTATTCGGCGTTTTATGCAGGTTTGCGTGAGATGAGAACGAAGATAATCGAGGCGCAGCCAGACCTTGGAGGAAAGATTCATGTCTATCCGGAAAAAGTGATCTGGGATGTTGGCGGCATTGGCCCTATTACCGGAGCGAAGTTAATCCAGCAATTAAAGGAACAGGCGATGACTTTCAGCCCTGAAGTTGTCTTGAATGAAAAAATTGAATCCATCAGCAAGGATCAGGAATTCTTTTTCCTAAAAGGTGCTTCGGGAGAGATTCACTATTCGAAATCCGTCATCGTTGCGATCGGAAGCGGAATCTTAAAACCTCAGAAACTAAAACTTGAGGGAGCGGAAAAATTCGAGGTGTCAAACCTCCACTATATGGTCAATTCTCTCAAATATTTTAAGAATCGGACGGTTGTCATTTCCGGAGGCGGCAATTCTGCGATTGATTGGGCGAACGCACTCGAACCTCTTGCTAAAAAGATTTATCTCGTCCACAGAAGAGATTGCTTCTCTGGCCATGAATCTCAAGTGACCCAGCTGATGAATAGCTCTGTAGAATGTGTGTTTCATTCGAGCATTACCAACCTATTTGCAGACGAGAGCCGGTCATCAATTGAACATGTCGAAATAACCAATCAGAATACAGGTGAAGTCCTGCGTCTTGCTGTTGACGATGTCCTCGTCAATCATGGTTTTGATCAGGACGCATCATTGCTGCAAAATAGTGAACTTGAACCGAAGTTGATTGATGGTTTTTACATCGACGGAACAGCAACAAGCGAAACATCCGTACCTGGCTTATATGCAGCAGGAGATATATTAAAGCACGAAGGCAAATTGAATCTAATCGCAGGGACTTTCCAGGATGCAGCCAACGCAGTCAATAAAGCAAAACAGTTCATCGAACCGGCAGCTTCTCAATCCGCAATGGTCTCATCGCACAATAAAGTTTTTTCAGAGAGAAACAAGGAAATGATTCTTCAGCTGATCAAGTGATTTAGGGATGAGAATCCTATCCTGCGGGAGGGTTTTCCCACTCTTGTTTGAATTATGTCCATTCCCATTCAAGGACTTTGAAGGACATACCGTTAAGGGGTAAAATGGTTGTAAAGATAACAAGAATGAGGAGACTTTTATGTCTAAATATAAAAAACAGCAACGTCAAGACCGCTGGGACCATAAGTACGATTCGCTTGATCTGAAAAAGCTGTTGACAATCCTGAAGGAAAACCGGCGAAACATCCAGAGTAACCAACAGCTCTATTATGATCCAGACCAGGATGAGCTGGACATCAAGGAATATTACCGGGGCGCACAGAAGCTGGATTTGTCGGGCCTCGCCCTCTTCTACAAATTCCATACAATCGTATTCCAATCTCATAAAAATCAGCTGCCCTACTTCCTGGCAAAGGATTTGTATTTGTACACATGGGTCGATTTATATCCGGATGGTTCTGCAAAGAGTGTCTATTCCTCCCAAAAGAAGGATCCGGAGTCATTGTTGATTGAGGATAACGAAACACTGAGGGAAAAATACGATGAGTTCAGACGGCGATCACGCAAGATTCAGGTGAATGGCTTTGATTCGATCAAGGATTTGAAGATTTTTGAGAACCATTTCAAGATGAACACCGAGCATATTGTGCCGCAGTCCTGGTTTGAAGGTGCCGAGCCGATGAAAGGCGACCTTCACCATCTGTTTGTCTGCGACCCAGATTGCAACATCTCGCGCTCGAACTACCAATTTGCCGATTTTGATTTTTACAATCCGGAACGTGACGATGAGCCAATTCAGAATAACTGCGGAGTCACAACTGGCTTCGAGTTCGAACCTGAGCACGGCAAAGGAGCCTCCGCCCGGGCCATGCTTTATTTTTTCCTGAGATATCCTAAAAGAGTAAGAAACGAATTCAAAAAGAAAGTCGATATCCCGCTGCTCGTCCGCTGGAACAAAGTATTCCCGCCCACACTCTACGAACAGCACCGCAATCAAGCCATCTACTACATCCAGGGAAACCGCAACCCGTTCATCGATTTTCCGGAATTGGCGGAGAAGATTGATTTTCCATGGTAAAGGCTGAACCGATATGTATTGGTTCAGCCTATTTTATCTTTTTCTCCTCATCTCTTTTAACAAGTCAAAAAGATTAAGATGATGAATCAACTCTTCCCTCGTATCCTCTTTCCCCTTCAATCCAAAATAATTATCCCAATCAAACGACGGATCATAACTATCACTATTCTCCCAAATTACAGGTTTTTTCTCTTGTTCCACAAGCAACTGAACTGCCAACTCTCTATCCATAGGGTTTAGCCACTCATATTCAAAATCAAATTCATCATTATCGATAAATGAGTCTGCCCAATCATCTTCGAATTCAAGTTCAAAGAATTGAAAGCCAAAATCGAGCTTCTCTAACTTCTCGATCTCTGCCATTTCTTCGTGTGTTACACCGTATGGCACACCGCCTTCCGTGTATCCGGCAATAAAAGCAAAGGTCTCATCAGACTCCAATTCAAATTCGAACTGGGCCTTTTCCCTCTCCCTTTTTCTTTGCCTGCGGATTTCCTGGCTTCTCTGCTTCTCTTTTTTAGTCTTTTTTCTTTGCTTCGCCAATTCCACTACCTGCCGATCCTATTAATCTCGCAACCAATGCGCAAATTCTATCTTCTCATCTTCTGTTAGAAGATCAAGTTCCTTTTTCGCCTCAAGCACAAGCAAAAAGTCGTCCCAGCCATTATAGTTAAACTTACTCCAAATTTTTTGATTCACCTTATGAAATTCATGGATTCTTTCCGTCAAGTCATAATAAGGCATATCACCATTTTTCCAGCGCATGAAATCATTGAATAAACCCTGCAATTCATCTTCAGTCAATTTTTTATGATAGCTTCCTACGATTTCGCGATTCCTTTCCCTTTCGGCTTTTGAAAATTTTTTATTACTCATATAGACATCCTTTCCTTAAATTTTCATTTTTATCTTATAAAAAAGACAGAACCATCATATAAATCTGGTTCTGTCTTAGCATACAGGCCAGCATGAATGGTTTATTTAGAAATCACTTTATGATAAGAATTGACCAGTTTAACACAATCTTTAAAACCATCTTTATCATGACATACTGGAAGTTGTGTTGCGTTGACGGCGTAGGTGAATTTATCAGCGGTTTTCATTGGTATTTTACCATCAACAATTACTTTATCATATGGCAAGTAGACTGTAATTAGATGGGTATATTTTCTGTCGATTGATTTTACTTCTTTGATCCAGACACGGACATTTATCGGCAGTGGCCCTTCCATTTCCACACTTTTTTTTTGCGCTGGATTTTTTGAAATACAAATCCGAGGCATCTTGCGTCAACCATAGCTCCAGCGTCTCATATATAAAGATCTATGGAGCGCCTTCCTCCACCTCTACTTCTTCCCCTGTTTCTATGAATTCTGTCGTAGTTTCTGCTTTACCTGCAGAAACCGAAGAAAAAGCAAATATGCTAATTCCCCTTTGTAAAAGAAAAGTCTTCGTAAACTCTTGCGATTGTCCATTCAATAAATATCTGATTATTAATTCTCAATTGAATCCAAACCATTTCATAAGATTTAGACGAGACTTATATTCTTATATGTATACTAGCATTCCCTTTCAATACAATATTTCTGTTTCTTAATAATCCATAAAAGGAATAGGACTATTCCCAATAAAATAAGACCAATATACGAATACCAATAATCAATAAATAACTCACATTGAAGTTGCTGAATTTCTTTAACTCTTTCAAAGTAACCCAATAGTTAACTCCCTTGTATTAATAATATCTAATACGCTTGGGAGAAGCTTTGGTTTCAGCCTTTTTAAATGCCAATTACTCTACCATAGTTTATTTTATACACTAAGAAGATAAGTCCTATTTTATGAACATCCTTGGACAATAAAGCATGGAGGTCTTTTATGTATACATATGAAACATTCGTTACCCATGGAGCAATTAATAGTACATCTTCAACATGATGGATTTTCTGCTTCTCTAATTCTTTTTCCAGCCACTGTTCATCCAAGCCAGCTTCTTTTAGATTTTCGCGAACTACTTCTCCGTCCAGGATCATGTTGACTGGCAAGCTTGGGTCTTCTGCTTTGATTTTCATATCGCTATTTTTAGGCGTGTCATAATCCGCTTTGGGCAGGACACTGACCATTCCATTCGTTTCGATGATCGCGTATTCTACTTCGCGTAGTGAAAAGTAGCCCTGCTGTCTTACAAGACTCTGTAACTGGTTGATATCCAGCTTTGCTTTTTTTAAAGCCTCGAATTTAATCTTTCCTTTGCGGATGACAATGTTCGGCTCACCCTCTAGCAATTTCCGGGAATATATGAACTTTTGCGTCACACTCTCAGTAACATAAACAAGCACTCCCCACAAGGTAACGGCAAAGGCAATTTCCCCTATTTTAACCTCATGGTCATAAATGGCATTTCCCACCAGCTCACCAAGGATGATTGCCGAAATAAAGTCAAACGGCGTAATCTGGGAGAACTGCGTCTTTCCTTGTAACTTCGTCATGATAAAAAGAAATACAAATCCACTCGCCAACTCTACGGCAATTGATAAATAATGATTCAACACTCCCACTCCTTCCTTCTCATTATGGGAAGAATTGCGAAAGTTGAACCGTTATTTTTCGAAAAAACTCCATAAAACGACAAATAACTCGATTTTTTTGTCAAATGTTTTATTCCCACATAACGGTAAAATATGTAACTTTTATGATAAAAAATCGTTTATAAAGGTGAAAATACGATTTTTATATTGTAGGGCCCAAGACCATTTCGGCAAAATGGGCCTGCAAATGAAATCAAGGGGTTGGGGAATGAAAAAGTTGCTGGTTTCGATGATGCTTCTATTGTCGCTGTTGTTCTTTGAGGCACCTGCAGAGGCTGCTGGCGGGGATATGATTATCATCAATAAGTCTAACAATCAACTGGCTTATTACAAAAATAATAAACTGGTAAAAACGTTTAAGGTGGGAACTGGGCGGAAAGCTTCTTATACGCCCGAGGGCACGTTCAAAATCGTCAACAAAATCAAGAATCGCCCTTATTACAGCGGGAATATACCAGGCGGTGACCCTAGGAACCCGCTTGGCGACAGATGGCTAGGAATTAACGCGAGAGGAACATGGGGAACAACATATGCCATCCATGGCAACAATAATCCTAAATCAATCGGCGGATATGTAAGTGCTGGTTGCGTCCGGATGTATGATAACGAGGTTCAGTGGCTTTATGATCAGGTGAAAGTCAATACTCCTGTTGTCATCACCTCTTCCAATAAGTCCTTTAACGCCATCGCATCTGCGAACGGATATAAAGTTACAGGCCAGGCTGCAGTACCAGTCATCGCTGCACCAACAAGCACTGTCCTAAAAAAAGGCATGAGAGGACCTGAAGTAAAACAGCTGCAGCAGGCCCTGAACAACAAAGGATATAGCACTATGGGAATCGACGGTGTATTCGGCCCAGCTACGGAAGCAGCATTAAAGAAATTCCAAAAAGCGAAGAAACTAAAAGTTGACGGTGTCGCCGGGCCAGCAACCAAAAAGGCGCTAGGAATTAAATAGCAAAATGACGGTCCCTCCTTTAATAGGAAGGACCGTCTTCAATTTACACACCTTTGACTAATTCTCTCATCGAATTCAGCTTTTCAGAAAGCTCCAGGAACCATTCTTCATCCCCAGTTGCAAGCGCTAAATCAATCAGATTTTGTATTTGTGCCTTATTTTTCACTTTAGGGTCAGGCAATTTTTTTACTCCATTTGTGGAAATTGGAATTATTTTGCCAACAATGGATTCATCATCACTTGATGTAATCGTTGCATTAACCTTTTCGTCCAGAATATCTAGGGACTCTATATATCCGATGAATAATTCACCATCCCGGGATTTCCCCTTTACCCAATCGCCTACTTTTAAAATACTGTTATTATTGGACAACATATAAGTCACCTCATTCATTTAATCTGTAATATTTTTCATTACATTTACCAGCCAAGAAGTCGTTGGCTCCTTAGTCACAACAGTTCGTTTCTTTTACCAGGTCCACTATTTCTTTAATAGAATAATGCTTTAAATATTCTCCCAAGTGTTCTTCGGCACCGAGGAAGATAGCAAACAGAACCTTGTGCATATTCGCTCCGACCACACACTTTTCATTAGAGTCAGGACACTTTGGCTGCAGTGCACCTTCGGAGGTCAGCTTATATATATCCCAGAGATTTACTTCATTTAAATCGAGCGCAAAAATGAAGCCGCCGCCGGTTCCTTCTTTTGATTTGATAAATCCATGTTTTTTTAACAAGCCCAGCACTTTGCGGATCCGCACGGGATGAACCCCTGCACTCTCTGAGATGGCTTCGCTTGTCGACATTCTGTCCGGCTGCAGTGCAAGCAGGGTTAAACTGTGAATGGCCAGGGTAAAATCGCTGTTCATTGCCTGCCTCCTAACAAAAGCAACTATTTGTTATGCTATATATTACCTTTCATCCAGTCCAATTTAAAGCAAAAGCAACTAGTTCGCGATACTATCCCACTCAGCGGCAGTAAATGTACGTAGCTTGCGCGGCAAGAAGCTGCGAATCTCTTCTTCATTATAGCCAACCTGCAGCCTCTTATGGTCCTGGATAATCGGGCGGCGCAGCATTTGCGGATTTCTTCTGATCAATTCATATAATTGATTCAGCGGAAGAGAGTCAATATCCAAATCCAGCTGCTTATAGGCTTTTGAGTTCGTAGAAATAATCTCTTCCGTTCCATCCTCTGTCAATCGAAGAATCGATTTGATTTCATCAACAGTAAGTGGCTCAGATACGATATTTCTTTCAATAAAAGCAATTTGATGTCCCTGCAGCCAGGCTTTTGCTTTCCGGCAAGACGCACAGCTTGAAGTGATATATAAAGTAACCATTAATCAACAGCTCCTCCGTCTAACTGTAAAAATAAAAATTACAGATAAACAACAATAAAATCTTTTTAGATATGAAAATACCGATACTGTAATATTAAACTTTACAGTTAGCAATGTCAATAGTAGTTTCAAGGGTTCCCCCTTTTAACCACCCATTTTTTCCTCCATGTAAAAATAGGCTTATCCCTTCGAAACTCTGTTGCCATCATCTCGTCAAACTATTTGAGGTGATAAAAAATGAAGAAAACAAAACGTTTGATACAGCTCGGGTTGGGCATCTTGTTGATGGTTTCATTACTCTTTTTCGCCAACGGGTTTGGTTATGCAGATGACCATTCTCTGACTGTTAAAAAAGGTGATACACTTTACAGCATTTCAAAAAAACACAACCTGACTGTCCAGGAGTTAAAGGATTTCAATGGTTTAAAGAACAATACCATCTATATTGGCCAAAAGTTGATGCTCCCTGGCGTGACAGAATCAGAGCCGATGTATGCAGTTGTTGGAGGTTCTTTTACCAAGAAAGACAATGCAACAAAGCAAATCGCTAATCTGAAAAAGAAAGGAATAGAAGCTACGGTCATTACGAAGGTCATTAATGATAAAACTTATTACCGCATCCAGGCTGGTGTTTTTTCAAAAAAGGCTAATGCGGAGAAACAAAAAGAGCTGTTGAGCAAAAACGGGATTAAAGATGCCTATATTGTAACAAGTAAGAATCTTCATGTCCTTGATGTCCACGTTGGTTCCACTTACAGTCAGCTTCTGCAGGAATTCGGAAAACCTTTAAAAACGGAGGACCAGTTGAATATCAGGTCACTGTACTACAATGGCGAAGGTGCAGGAGTTCGGGTGAATTTTAACATGGAGAATGGCTCAGTGTTTGGACTGCAAGTCTATCCGGAATATTTAAAGCTCAGCTCCCTTCCGAAAGACAAAAGCCGGGTTATTGATATATATGGTTACCCTAATGAAGTAAAGGACGTCTCCTGCTACGAAAGCGCGACTTGCGGACAATTCATCTATCAATTAATAAGAACAAATTGATCATCCAGTTCGATCGTGATGGAAAAACTGTTCAGTATTATGATTTAAGTAAATTGCAATAGCTTAGAGGCCGCCATTTAGCGGTCTTTTATTTTGCAATTTCGGATAAATGAAATGCCATGTATAAATAATAATGGAGGATGTTATTAACCTGCGGAAGGAGAATGTGTAGCATGAGAAAATTATTGTTGATGGGTTTTATGCTATTATTGCCCCTGAATATGATGGCCGGATCAACCCCTGCCTACGCTAAACCACAGCACACATGTATTACCCAATCTGAGGTAAAGTTCGAGAATGATTTCAGGAGACTATGGGTCGACCATGTATTGTGGACAAGCAACTATATTACAAGTGCAACAACAGCAGGCGCTGAGGATCAAAAAGATGTGCTTGATCGGCTCCTGAAAAACCAGGAGGATATCGGAAACTCAATCAAACCGGTATATGGAGAGGCAGCCGGAAACAAACTTACAGACCTGCTTAAAGAGCATATTGTTATAGCAGGAGGTATTGTTGAAGCAGCCAAAAGTGGTGATAAAGCAAAGCTAGACCAGCTAAACAAAGAATGGTTTAGAAATGCAGACGATATCGCAGCCTTCCTCAGCAGCGCAAATCCAAATCTAAAAAACGAAGCTGTAAAAAAGTTACTGTATACTCACCTGGAAATGGTGGCAGATGACCTAAACGCAAGCTTGAAAAAAGATTGGCAAGCAAGGATTGTTTCGATCGACGACGGAATGACTCATATCATTATGATGGCCGATGCCATTTCAGATGCAGTTGTGAAGCAGTTCCCGGAGAAATTTAAGAAGTAAGCATAAGCTTAGGAAGGTTTTTAGTCAAAACCATGACAATTAAACCTTCCAGTTGTCAAACAGACCGTCCCACGAACAATTTCTTCTTCATTTTTCAGTAAATCCCCCACCGCGCTGCACGTTCCTTAAACTTGAAACTTGCACCTTTGTAGCTTTAATAATGTTTTTACTTTAGATATATTTTTATTACAAACACATATTATGAGCTTAGTATGTTACACTTTAATGATAGTGTTTTATGTCTACAATACAACGGGGTGCTTATTTGGAATGTCTGCATTTAAAAGTGGTTAAAGAACTTGCAAACCAGGCCAAGGGACATGGGATATATTTTTTCCAAGATCAGGAGCGTTATATTTCTAACGTGGTTGACTTTGTCATCTCAGGGTTAGAACGGAATGAATATTCCATCATTGTAGAAAATGACCGAATTATACCATTGATACAAAAAAGACTCACAGCCTTATTTGATGAAAGCCGTTTAGAAAAAGTAAAGTACGTCAATAATTATGATTTTTACTACGCCAAGGGAGACTTTAGGATTAATTCAATTTTCGAATTCCTGCCGAACATAATTGAAGGTTTTTCAGAACTTGATGTAGCTGTCCGGTCCTGGGCACATGTCGAATGGCGAGACGAAGTCGAGGTAAGTAAAAAATTAATGGCCTCTGAAAAAGAAGCCGATGTAATTGTGAACGAAACAAACCTTCTTTCCGTTTGTGCCTACGATTTTGAAAGGGTTAGTGAAGAATTCAAGGAAGGCCTACTAAGCTGCCACAACTTTTTTATAAATGAAAAAGAAGATGGCGTGTAAACTGACATCAGTTTTGCACGCCATTTTTCTTATTTAATGTGATTTCATATGTATAGTGTAAACAATCCTGTGAAACATAAGCACCCATTAGTTTAAGTGAATAATTTCACAAATTTAAAATTATTACAGGAATGCTGTCCCTTTAGTTGGAATAGGAACTGTTCTTTTTTACTTTTGAAATCACAAAATAAGAAACCAAATATAAGAGGCATAAAAAGAGGAAAACTATTAAAACTGAAAGTAAGAACTTATCTTGATGCCATACTGTTCCACAACAACTTATTCCATAAAAATAAGGCAAAGGCGGATCAATGTTAACAACTGTCAGCTCTACAAATCCTATTGGGAAACCTATAACCATCGGGAAACTCTCTTTTAACTCGTCATATGTTTTAATCATTTCTCCGTCAAAAAAAGCGGTAGAATAAACAAAAATGCACGAAATAAAAAACAACAATGGTAGAACTACTAACTTCTTTAAAAAAGGTCGCATTTCTAAATCACCTCAAAAAGCCCCTCTGAAATCTCTTCATTATTATTGAGCAAAACTGCCCCTTCAGTGCAATAAGAACTTCAACAAAAATGGCGTTTATCCTTCTGGTCAACGCCATCATATTGAAAGATATCAGCATTAGAGTCCAATGTTAAAACTTCTTCAGCATCAATATTATCACTTGATATTCTTGTTGTTTCGCCTCCATTAGAGCATCCATTATGGGTAAATAATGCTAATGCAATCAAGACATAAAATAACTTTTGATCCAACGTATTACCCCCTTAATTATATAGATATTCCTCTATCTAAAAGCTCCTTCTTCAACATAACTGCATCTTTCTTTGAAAAGTCATAGGAATTCTAGTTTTACATTTAGATTTCCCAATACTTCAATTATTCCTATGCCTTACCATACGGAACTTCCTATGTAAGCACAAATTGGGAATTTTCAGACACCTTAAGTACTTCAGGAGTAGGCATATTTGTTCCTAATATCCCTTTAATTTAATGAGTCTTTTAATCCTCCGTCTTGCATGTTGACTACAACTATTTTACAATTTTCTGACCAATCAATAATTGATGTTTCTTGTAAATCTCAAACCATTATTAACCCAATGAATTAGATTTGTTGAGATTGATTCGGCATGATTAGGAGCCATGTCTCCAGAATCTGCAATCAATATTTCTTCTTTATCACTCAGAAGCATCAGAAAAACTCTCCCATCACTATCATCATCGATAGAGATAAAACCACATGCAAAACCCTGTATTTCCCAAGTTTTATTACCTTCAAGAATATCATCGGTACCATAAATGTCTTTGAACAGCGAGCTTGCCAGGTGCCAAAACGGTTCGACCCATGATGAGGTGGATATCATTAACTTAGTAACAACAGTTACGATTTATTGGAAAATATAGGAGGGTATTAAGGTGAAGAGGAGGCTAGGTTTGTCTATTATAGAAAGGAACTGTTAGAGAGGAGAATACATGCATAATTTTAGAAATAAAAAAGAAATAGTTTGAGAAAAAGGCTAGCCGAAAAATTTCCCAACCTAAGAAAGACAAATTTATCGGGAGCAAAAAGGACTTTTGTACTAAAATATGGATTATAAAGGAATTTATATCCACATAAAGGAAGTGGGTGAAATGTAACGATAAGTGTTTTTGTCGAAATAAAAACATATTAAAGAATCAAGGGGGAAGGTAGAATGAAATTAGCAAAGGCATTGAAAAGGTTTACGGCTATGTTATTTGTAGCTATTCTTGCTTTTAATCTTTGTGGGATATCAGCATCTGCGGCTGAAAAAAGACTGTCTGTACCAGCTTACAATCAAGCCAAAAGCAAATGGTGCTGGGCTGCAGCTGGACAGGCGATAGTGAATTACAAAAAGGGAACTTCACATTATCAGTGTACTATTTATAAGGAAGGGAAGAAATACAGCGCATGTACTACTGATGAAGATGGTTCAATTTATACACAGTTTACTAACATCTTTACGTTTGCCAAATTTTCAAGCACTGGGACGGTGGTGTTCAGTCCAACGAGTTGGTCAACAACGGTGGGTCAAATTAATCTGAACAGACCTATTTTAGCTAGAATAGGCTGGAAGAGTTACAATTCCGGACATTTTGCAGTAATTTCTGGTTATAATGATGGTTTAACGGATTATGTCTATTGGACGGATATTGGACTGTCCGGCTCAACAACAAGAAAATCAACATATTCTGCATTCAAAGACAATAGTGAGTGGACATGGACCACTTCACGATATGCTATGTATTAATTAGGGGGAAAATATATGAAAAGGCTTATAATCTGGATTTTATCAATTTTTTTATTTGCTTTCACCTCTCCTGCTGCTGCAGAAACGAGCATTCCAAAAGAAGCACAGGAATTTGCGGATAGATTTTTTTATAATATTGTTGTAGAAGAACTCGGTACGGAACACGCTGCTAATTTTAACTTAGATCCGGATTCTACGAATATAACTTTTGGACCTCTTTTTCAGAGGTTTAGTGTAACTCCGGAATTTGTTCAGGAAAAAAATCCTGACCTTTCTAATGGTATCGTACCATCCGATGAATACCTTTCTGTTGTTTATCAAGATGGAAAGCCAATCAATGTAATTGGCACTTATAAGAATGAAGCTGGAGAATTTGCTCTTTCCACTTTTGGTTATGGAATTGATTTGGCAAAGAGAATGGATAAATTCAAGGGCGATGAAGTATTGCTATATGAAGGCCCAGCTGATGCTTGGTATTTGTATACTGGCAAGAAAATCAAACCTCTTAATGATCCTGCGAAGCAATTAATGAAGGAAGAAAAGGACATCAGTGACTACCAAAAAATTATTCATGAGAGATACAAGGATGCCGATCCAAACCCTGAAATGGGTGGCGGTATAATTGTTCCTGAAAATAATAATGATGACAATAAGACTACCACTATTCTGTACTCTATAATCGGTCTCTTAGGAATTACATCAGTAGGTTTGTTTTTCAAAAACAGACAATTAAAACATAGTCAAAAGTAAAATTGTTTCATAAAAATCTGGTCCTCAGTGCGGCGTAACCGAAAAAATTCTTTCTTTATCTAAATGTTTCTTAAAGTAATGGTGACAGGGAGATGCAATAGCAACTCCTTGTCTAAACAAACTCAGTAGTTTGTTTATTATTGGAAAGAAACTCAAAGGTTTTCCAACATTCTTACCAAGTTTCTATGTCACTTGCTTCTTAATCTCCTTCTTTATATCATGCTCTTTAATCCCACCTTTCTTCCCTATTCCTCATTTTTATATCCTTAATGGATGATAAACAGATGTACGATTTAAGCAAGTCTTGTTCCACTATCCCCGTCAGTTGAATTAGAAATAAATTAAACTCTTTTCTCAGCAATCCTTTTTAATTCTGTCGCACGAGTAGCAATAAATTCACTCATATACTTTTTTAAAAACAACGCATCTGCAACAGATCCGAAAATACCTAGTGGTGACTTATACTCAAATATATCGGTCATTATAGTTCCATCTAGGTGTTCAATAAACTGGTGGGTATGAACAAAGGATTGAAAAGCACCTTTTACCATAACATCCACAAACTTATGAGGTCTTTCCATTATAATAACTTCCGCAGTCAACCTTTGCTTAACGCCAAAGTGATTTGCTTCCCAGGTAACTACATCACCCAGTTCCAATAAACCCTCAGTAATGCCACCAACAGCTCTTTCCCTGGTTTTAGTAGTAGTTTGAGTATGTATATCTACGTTCCTTGCCAGGTCAAAACAGAGTTCAATGGGAGCTTTGATAAATTGTTCATTTTTAATAATAGGCATCCATATCCCTCACTAATAGATCGTTATACTTCTTCCACTATCCTGCTCCGATTGTTTAATAAGGAATTCAACAAAAAAGGCGGTTAATCCTTCTGGATCAACACACCCTATTTCTTACAAGTATAAAACCATATGTGTGTTTAAAAATCTGCACAAACCAAAATGGTGATGCAAATTAAAACGTTAAATAAAAGCTAATTTTCGTTCGATATCATCTCTTCTACTTACATTATACAACTATTTTTTAATAATTTATAGACTACTCTTGTTGTAATTGCTCCAGTTCAGCTTTATAGATATCTGCGACATACTGAATCAACGAGATAAACAATTCATCTTTTTTTAACTACAATGTTTGTTCTTCTTTATCGGACATGTTTTTACGATTCGCTGGTTAATGTTATATTACGAATACACTGCTGATACAGAGGGTTTCTTCATATCTGGCGGGTCCATGATTCCTTTGATGATCGGCCTGTTCGCCAGTTTCATTGCAGTAAAAATATATGGTTATAAGAGCCGGCAAAAACATGGTTGAGAACCTTACATTAAAAAACGCGTTAATCCTGCTGGATAAACGCGCTTACTTATGCTGTGATTTAATCACCAATAATCTTCATATCTTCAAATGGGTAAAAAACAACCTTTGTTGTTCCAATGATGCTTTCAATCGGAACTGCGCCAAAATGACGGCTATCTTCACTTTTCCTTCTGTTATCTCCCAGCACAAAAATATGTCCTTCTGGGACTACTTCACTGTCGACAGGCGTTTCACTTAGCGTAAACGAACCAGTAAGAAGTCCATTATTGATTCGCTTTTTGCTCTCCTCCAGATAGGGTTCTTCGTAAGACTTTCCATTTATGTACAGCACATCGTCCTTGTATTCTACCCGGTCACCCGGAAGTCCGATTACCCGTTTGATATAATCCTTGTCCTCGGTTGCATGGAAAACGACGATATCAAACCGTTTCAGCTCGCCAATTTTGGTGACGAACATCCTCTCCTGGCTATGCAAAGTTGGCTCCATGGAAGCTCCTTTTACCTCAATTGGTGTCAGTAAAAACGATCGAACTACAAAAGCCAGTACTATTGCGATTAGAAATGCCTTTGCCCATTCCCAAATTTCATTTCTCTCTTTTACCATATGGCACATCCTTTCCAAACTATTCTATTGGATTCTATTTCCACATAGAACATTCGAAATCCTTCTTCATTAAATTCAAAACAAAAAAGAGGCAAAAGCCTCTTTCGGTAATGATTATTTTTTTACATGCTGCATCAGTGTATCCGGGTCAAATCCAAGAACCAGTTGCCATTAACCTTCGTTTGTGGCACACCCATCTGGCCAGTTTCTTCAACCAGTTTCTGCGCAGCAGCTTGATCGTATTGTACATTAACTTCTTTGTAGTTTAATCCTTGACCCTCAAGGAATTGTTTCATCATTGTGCAGTAAGGTCAAGTGTTCGTAGTGTAAACAGTAATATCGTTCATTCTAAATGCCTCCTTAAAATTATATACCCTGTAATGTATTATCCCGGTTATGCTAAATTTATGCAAAAAAGAAGCACTGGGATACCTATGTTTTTCCCTATTTTACTGAAAAAAAACAGGATGGGAGGTATTCTTATGGTGAGTGGGTACCTAGCTTAATGCAAGCACCATAAATGAATTATCTTCTAAGTACTTCATTAATGACGATATAATGGAAGAAAACTCACTCCAGGAGCGGAGGAAAGATCAATGGAACTTCTTATCATCCCAGTCGCTATCGTATTTATTGCCATGTTCATACATGCTGTAAACGATGTTTCAAAGGTTCGAAAAGAACTGGAATTTGTAAAAAAACAAAATGAACAAATCCTTGAATTATTGAAAACCCAAAAGAAAAGTATGTAGATTTTACTGCCGTGGAGCAAACAGCATAACCGAAACACCAATTATACAAATACCGGCGCCAATCCAGTCGTAAAAATCAGGAGTTTTCTTGTCGACGCCCCATCCCCATAGAACAGACAAAACAATGAACACTCCTCCGTAAGCGGCATAAACTCTGCCGAATGACGGGAAGGATTGAAAAGTCGCAATGACGCCATAAATAGCGAGTGCCAGTCCTCCTCCTATTCCCCAATAAAACGGTTTTCCTTCCCTCAGCCAAAGCCAGACCAAATATCCTCCGCCAATTTCGGCTATTCCTGCAACAATGAACAAAATAATTGCACTAAATATGAGAATCACTTCCTAAATTGATATGTACTAGCATTATAACGTAATTTTACGATCGTAATTAAGAAGTTCAACATGCTTCATGACCGTTTTATAGCGACTTTTTTATTTTTATAGCGAGTTCCCCATTTTTATAGCGACTTTCTCTGTTTTATAGCGAATTGGAAATTCAGCTTGTTTTTTTCCAGTTTCAATTTGTTAAGTTAAAATAAAGAAAATGGTTAATCAGGGAGTTGTATTTATGCTGAATTGGCAATATGTGAGAAGTATCAGTCTTTTTGGATGAACCTGAAGCGGCATTCTCGCCGCTGCGGCAAATGGCGATGCTGACGCGGATCCATGATCTGGTAAATGATAACTCATAGCTTATTATCGCCACGCACTCGCCAATCATCATGGCCTATCCAGATGCAGCGATCTATGAATCAGTGAAGAAGGCATTTTTAAAAGAAAGCTGGAAGAAACGAAATCATTATCGCATCCTGAAACAGTTTTTCAATAATACCCCAAGGATGATTCACCATCTTTTAACTGTATAAAATGGTTATACATAATTAGTACTTATTGATAATGCGCTTAAAAACCCTGGTCACTTTAATAAAATTTGCACGCTGCCATTTAATCCATTCCAGGGCAAGTATGGTAATCATAAGCCAGATTGCACCGGCTAAATGGCCGGCCAGGACATCACTTGGATAATGGGCTCCGAGGTAGATTCGAGTAAATCCGATCCAGACTACCAGAAATCCTGCAACTAAAATTGTCATCCATTTAGTGAAAGGCTTTCTGGCAGAGCGGACGATCAAATATGCGATAAATCCATAAAAAATCAGCGAACCCATTGAATGTCCGCTTGGAAAACTGTATCCAATCGCATCGATCTCAGGATTAATAGAAGGACGCCCTCTTCCGTAAAGATGTTTTAACAATTTGGTCAGCGCACCTCCGCCACCGATGGCTATTAATAAAAAAAGAATGCCTAATTTATCCTTCGCCTTTACCCATAATGCAATTATCGCAGCAAGTGTGCATAACGACAAAAACCAAACAGAACCTAGCTCTGTAACAAAAATCATGATCTGGTCCAAAGTAGGGTTTTCAAATAAGTTAATCCTTTGAATAACTGCCTCATCAATCGCATTGATTTCGTTTTCAAGCATTTCCTCTGCTAATTCCGAGAATATGACGATAAAAAGTACCGACATACCAGCTCCAGCGATCATCAGCAAAAACGGCAATCCTGCATTCTTTAATTCTTGCTTATTTAATTCCACAACACCTACCCTCCTTTTTTAATATCAAAAACTGTTCATTATCCATTATGGAAATCCAACCTTTTTTCATGTTCTGATTTGTTAACCTATAATAATCCAAACTATATTGAACTTTTACCCGACTAAGATCCAAGTAAACGATACAGATATGGTAGTTTCGTCTTCTATATGACAAACGGATTAATTTTACTAATAAAACTTCTTCAAAATCTTTTATCTTTGTTCATGAGGATGACGTCCCAGAAATTACTTTTTCACAATCATAACTTATAAAATCTGCATACTCTGTGATAGACTATTTCTATGGAAAACAACATGAGACTGATAGAAATAGATATTAAGGAGGAGTAAGTATTGTTTAGCAGTGGTTTGATCCTTGAAGGTGGAGGCATGAGAGGTGTCTACACAGCCGGGGTGCTGGAGTGCTTTTTAGAAAATGAATTATTTTTCCCGTATGTCATCGGGGTTTCTGCTGGTGCATGTCAGGGATCTTCCTATATTTCCAGGCAGCCGGGACGTAACAAGCAAGTCACGATAGATTATGTGAAGCACCAGGATTATATTTCTTATCGGAATTTGTTTTTAAAAAAGGAATTGTTCGGGATGGATTTAATTTTTGATAAACTCCCTAATGAGCTAGTTCCATTTGATTTTGAAACTTTCAACAACGCTGCTGAAAAGTTTCTTGTTGGTACGACCGATTGTATCACCGGCGAACCGGTATATTTTGATAAAAATGATGTGCCCGAGGATTTTCTTAAAATCGTCAGAGCATCCAGTACACTGCCGTTCATGGCACCCGCCATTGAGTTCCAGGGCAGGACGCTGATGGATGGCGGCATTGCTGATCCAATTCCAATTCGGAAAGCAATGACTGATGGTGTAAGAAAAAACGTAATCGTTCTTACGAAACCAAAAGGATATCGCAAGAAGAAATCTTTCCTTTCCTGGCTGCCACGGTATGTATATAAGGAATACAAAGGGCTGCACACTTCGCTTGAGACTCGCTACAAGCTTTATAACGAAACTCTTGACTATATTGAAGAACTAGAAGCAAGAAATGAAGTCTTCGTCATAAGGCCTTCAAGGGATCTCAAAGTAGGACGAGTTGAGCGCAATCCTGATAAACTGACTCAATTGTATGAAGTTGGTTATGAAGATGCGAAGGAAAGTTTCGGTAAATTGAAAGACTGGCTGGGCGAGTAAAGATGGTGATAAATGATGCACTTGAAGTTTTATCAAATAGCCTTAAACACGACAAAAGAGTTCAAGCTATTTTTGTGAAAGGATCTGTTGGAAGCGGCGAGCAGGACGAACATTCTGATTTGGATTTGTATTGCCTTGTGAAAGAGAGAGACCTTTATGGTTTGCATCAGAATCGGGTAAGCCATCTAGAGGCCTATAATATTGGTGTGAAATGTTATGCTGGCGGTCCAGTCCTGCCCGTCCGGTAATCGCAATAATCGGACTGTGGTCCATATCTGAATTAGCAACCCCTGTTAAAAGATTCGTCGCGCTGGTCCAAGAGTCGCAAGGCAGACACCTGGCTTCCCGGTTAGCCTTCCGTATGTCCCGGCCATAAAAGCGGCATTCGTTTCATGTCTGTTACAATGAATTCAATGCTCGAATCGAGGAGAGCGTCCATAATATCAAGATTCTCCTCACCGGGAACACCGAAAATGTATTCAACACCCTCGCGTTCCAGACATTTAATCATCAACTCCGCTGCTTTCATATCAACACTCCTTAACGTGGATTAATCCTTATAATGACTGTTCCACGCAGGAGTGCAGATAAACTTTAAGTAATTAGGGAGTATTGGACCAACAAAAAAGTGCGGCAATCTATTTCGGATCACACGCACTTTTTGGTTCAAACATTATAAAGAGTTGCCTTCACCTTTAGTTTTTTTAGCTGGAGTAAACCATCCAACTAGAGCAATTGTTACCAATACTCCATAGAAGATTGTCGTCCAAAGTGTACCATGCGGGAAGTCATGGTCAAGGATAGCGATATCTTCATGAGCCAAAGTAATGACTGCAAGCTTCACACCAACCCATGCCACGATTGCATAAGCAGTTGTTTCCAATGCTGGACGCTGGTCAAGCAGCTTAACGAACCAGGTAGCTGCGTATTTAATCAAGATCAGACCGGCAATCCCGCCTAGAAGAACGACAATGAACTTTCCGCCGTCCATGCCGCCAAAATCTCCTAACGGTGAGTCTGGCAGACCAAGGGCAAGAGCAACTGCCGCAAGAATAGAATCAATCGCAAACGCTAGATCTGCTAAACCGATTTTACCAACAGTAGGCCAGAAGCCCATTCCTCTAGCTTCCTTTTCTTCTTCCTTACGGATATTTTCATTTTCCTTACCAAACTTAGCCTGGATGACATGCTTCAGTCCCAAGTAAAGAAGGTAAGCTGCGCCGATTGCCTGTACCTGCCAGACGTTTGCAATGAATGAAATCGCAAATAAAGCACCAAACCTGAAGACAAATGCCATGATAATTCCATAATTTATCGCCTTTTTCTTTTGGTCATCAGGTAAATGCTTCGCTATGATTGCCAGTACAAGAGCATTGTCAGCCGATAGCAAACCTTCAAGACCGATTAAGATCAATAATGCCCAGGCATATTCAAGCCAAATTCCTTCCATCAACCTCTCTCTCCTTCCTCTTTCACAGTTCTTATGTAAATGTCTCATTAACAATAGAATTACCCATTAAGCCTTGCACAATCCAAAGGAATATTATTGAGTTTCATTCTATGTCTTCTTCATTTACCTATTTCCATATACCTTTTAAAAGCAATAGATAAACTTACCAACAGATAAATGGTTGAGACTATAATACTCTATATTTTTTCAGGAAAACATTCAACATTTTTGTTCTTTCAGAATCAAAAAATAAACAGACGAGCTTGTCCGTTTTATTGGTCCTATGTATCGTTCTGGTAAACAGCGATAAAGTGTATGAATGTTTGTAACTACTTTATACTCCTTTTACTTTCTTTTTTTCCTGTAAAGCCAGGCTTATAGCGATTAGTAATAATATCAAATGCGACGCAAAAAACACCAGGGAATAAATCGAATTTAACGCTAAGGCTACCACCACAGAAGAAGTTGATAGGAAGATTAGCCTACATTCGCTCTCCTTTGCTCTTTGGTCCTGGTTTTGATGATGAAAACGCTTAGTGAAACTATTGTTAAAAAAGCTATGACTGAAAGCGTAAGCTGCATGGATTGTACCTCCCTTTCAGCTAGTCATTTTTTCACACTTCCCAATTATACCACTTTTTTCCGTAATGAAAATAAAAAAACTGCCAATCCTGGCAGCGAACTAAAGATATTCATTATTAAAACCAAACGGAGTTGGAACTACTGTTTCCAGCCGTAACAGGTATAACGCGAACCTTCCCATCCTTCCATCAATGATCTTCGTATCATCGGCACCGTCATTTTTGACAACCTTATATTTCACTTCATTCCCAACGCCATCTTCCGCCCTCCCTACGAATAATACTTCCACTTTCTCATCCGGTTCTGTAGCAATGAAAGCGTAAGATGAACCATCATGTTGGAACATCCCTGTTCCGCCAGGACCGGTTTCTTTAATGAAGTTCTTTTGTTGATCTGGAAGGCTCTCATAATTTGCCATTATATATTTGATTTCTCCATCCCCAAAATCGATCATTATGAACGCAACGACCATCACCAATATAAATGGGACGAGTCCCCTTTTAAGTTCTCTCATTCTTACCTCCAAAGAAATTAAAGTGATTGCCGATAAAACATCCGTGACACTTTTTCGCTAAAAATGGTGATTCCCTTGATGGATATCGTATGCTGGAGAAAAGCGTACAAGAGGAAGATATTTATAAAAAGGACCGACCATTCACCACTTGATTGAAACATTGCCAGAAATACACCAATTAAGAGCATCGCCCAATACTGGAAACTCGAGTTCAAAATCCTTTTCCATACAGGAATGTAATTGTTACTGGTGATGAATTGCATTGCAATAATCACATACCACATCAGACTTAATAGCGCTTGGATAGCTTTCATTCACTTCCGCCTGGATCATTCGAATATCCCCAAATTGCTCAAGTACCGTACGGATTGCTTCCATCTTTTCTACCCCTTGTTTCTGCAGTGCTGAAAATGATCATACAAATGCTGGGTCCATTCTTCTTCCACTTCCTTTTTTTCCTCGTCTTCCAGATGTAATTCTTGAACCAGCCTTTTAATATAGTCGTCGAATTGTTTAATTGATTCTTGTGTTGACACTGCCATCACCTACAATTCGATGTACGACTTCTTGAACATATTCCATTCTTGCTTTTGATCTGCCAATGCTTTTTTTCCAGTTTTGGTGATTCGGTAGTATTTTCGGCGAGGACCATCCTGGGAACTTACCCAGTAGCTTTCAAGCAATCCAGATAGCTCCAGTTTTTTCAGTGCAGGATACAGTGTCCCTTCTTTATAGCTGAGATACCCTTCACTCACCTCGTGAACCTTCTCCGTAATTTCATACCCGTACATCTCTTTTTCCGAAAGCAGCGACAACAAAATCATGCTAGTACTGCCTTTTAAAAGTTCAGTTTTACTCATGCATCGGCCTCCTCTATATCGGATTACTACTTACTTGGTATATCGTAACACTATATAGTGAGAGCTGCAATATAAAATTAGATTTATTTTCCAATTTTCTTTTTAAAGATTCTTTTTACTATCAGCTTTAGGTGGATCTTTTACATTTTCTCGAAGTTACAATAGGTAAGGACACATCAGCCAGGGGTTAAGCCGAACATGTCTTAATTCCTTCGTTTTCTTGACAGTTTTACTCCATTAACACCCAAAGCTGTTCGTTTTCTTTACATCCAGTAGCTGTTCTGAAAGGCATTCCGGAAGATATCCTTGTGAAGGGGAAAGAGACCACATAAGGGGATGAAAAGCCCCGAACGATACCCTTATGAAGAGGAAAGAGACCACATAAGGATACGAAAAGCCCTGAACGATACCCTTATGAAGAGGAAAGAGACCGCATAAGGGTACGAAAACTACGCCCAAATAAAAAAAGCTGCCATTTATGACAGCCGTTACAGTACTAACATTAATATTCGTCTTGTTGAGATCGATAAGCTTCCCTATTTTTGAGTTTTGCTAACCTGTAATCATGACCTTTTGATGCGGATGAATGGGAGTGGTGAATGTTGTGTTTTCTTTCCTTTTTCCAGTCATGATCGTCTTCATCATATTCATGGAACAAATGGGCAGACCGTATTTCTTTTCTGGCAGTAATCACACGTTTCGATGGACGTCTTTTACCTGATTGAATCCTTTTATCCATCTCTGCACCCCCTGATATTCAGCGGTTACTTCCCTTTTATTTTACCATGGATAAAATTGTCCTATTATGAACAACCGTTGAAATTTTTTAAAGAAAGGGTTAGAGGTTTGTCCTTACTGCTATGCGTTGTACAAGAATTCCCATCCTAAGAAGATTATATATTTTTTTCCTAAAAAACCCTTTTAATTAGTGTAATTTTACACTATATTGTATGTATGGTAAACAAATCAGTACTTTAAGGGGGATGACTAGTGAATAAAAAGAAGCCTTTATTGGGAGCAATTGCTTTAGCAGCTTTGTTGTTGATTTCAAGCATTGGTTATATGTTGTTGGCAGACCGAGATGCTTATCAATACTATACAGGTCTTGGTAGTGGGCTTGCTATCTCTGGAGATGATCAGCGGATTGCCTTTTCCTATTTCAATAATGGCAACTCAGCGATTTATACAACCGGTCAGGATGGAAAAGATGTTAAGAGAGTGAGCAATCCTGACGGGGTTTATCATACTGATCCTCAGTTTTCACCAGATAGCAGTAAGATTTTATATTTATCACAGGACAGTAACCATATCAAAACGCTTTACATAGAAAACGTGGATGGCGCCAATCCGAAAAAACTTTCTGATCATTCACAGCATATTTCTGGCGCTGTCTTTTCTGACAACGAAACGATTTTCTTCGCAAGCATGCCTGCAGAAGAGTTAAAGAAGACTGAGGGCGAAACTCAGGAGGGTTATGACCTTTTTTCTGTAAAAATTGATGGCACTGGTATGCAACAGTTGACTGACAGAGACTTCTTTACAATGGATAGCCTTGTCTTTTCTGATGATAAAAAGGAAATTCTCTTCAAGGATTTTGACGATATAAATGCGTTTGACCTGAAAGATCAACGGGTGTATACGGCAGATTTTCGCGATGAACTGCCTGATGACTTTTTTCATCTCATGCTATCTCCTAAGCTTAATGCTGTAGCTTATACGACGATCACTGAAGAATCAAGGGACACTTCACTGTTTGAATACGATTTATTTCTAAAAGATTTGCAAAATGGAGAAACAAAAAGGCTCACCGACTTAAATTCATCTGTCGTTTCTCCGGTCTTTTTTAACGAGAAAAATGAAATTCTCTTCCTGGAATATATAAATTGGCCTCAAGAACCAGAGGAATATAAGTTGAGGACAGTAGACATAGAAACCAAGAGGTTAGAGGAACTTAGCTTGAAATGCCCGATCTTGAAGCAAGCAGCTTTATCATGAAAACCATCGATTACTCAGTCAATGGCTGGACGGTTGGCCTGCTATATACAGTGCTGTTAATGCTTATAACTGTTTACGTCAGAAAAGAAAAAGTGTTTTTGCCAGCTTTAATCAGCCTGGCAATTGGGTTATTCACATTAGCGGCAAGCTTTGTTGTGGCTGCCGCGTTAGATCCTTGGGCAGGAATTGGCGTAGGCATGCTGGCAGCCGGTTTACTAGCTTGTACTATAGTTCTATTCATCTTTGCCTTTGCCATGAAGCTTTTAAGAAAAGGAGCAAAATAAAATGCCAGAATCAGTCGGAATGATTTTGACGCTCTTAATGAATATTGCCCTTTTTGGGGTTGCGAATTATTTTGCCGTGAAGCATTCAGCGAGGAATATAAAAAGACGAATTATTGCAGGATTGGTCTTTCTCCTTTTTACACCAGTAATTTTTTTCAGCACTCTCTACCTCGGTTTTACGTGGGATGACTCGGGATGGGGGGCAGGAATCCTCACTGTAATTTATACCGCGCTGTATATTTTGAATGGACTCATCCTGCTGTTGTCCTCCATTCACATTTATTTCAGGAAATAGATATTCAAGGCTGTCCGATGAAAATGATCGGACAGTTTTTTTTGTAAAATTAAAACAAAAAGCTGCCAATGGCAGCTTTAATTAACTCTTTTTATCCTGGTCGTTTTCCCTGATTTCCTTCTTAACATCATCAGCGAGTCCTTTCGTCGCATTCTTGAACTCTCTCATTGACTTGCCGACTGCACGTCCGATTTCCGGAAGTTTGTTAGGCCCAAAGATAATCAGCGCAATCACGAGAATCAGGATTAATCCTGGAAATCCTATATTTGAAAACATCATATCTCTCCTATTGAAAAAGTTACGTCTATTATATCGAATCATCTCCACAAATTAAACCCATAGCATTTTATGTATCAAATCCCCGTCGATGAAAATAATAAGATTGATAATTTCACATAAGGGGTGTTTAACATTGAGATTAAAATTATTACCATTAGCAGCTTGCCTCTTTTTATTCATGAATTTTTCCGGTGTTGCCCAGGCGCAAACTGAAATGCCTGCTGACTTCGGAGCAAAGGGCGCTCTGAAGGATACCTCGATTACTCTGGACGAAGCATTAGTATATGCCATCCAGGACGAGTACCTTGCACAGGCTCGTTACGACGCTGTCATTGGAAAATTCGGCAACATCAGGCCATTCAGCAATATCAAGGCCGCGGAGCAGCAACATATCAGTGCCCTCGTTTCTTTATTTCAGAAGTACGACAAAAAATCCCTGAAGACAACGCTAAGCAATATGTAAAAGCACCTGGTACACTGAAGGATGCATTTAATGAAGGAGTTCAGGCGGAAATCGATAATATTGCGATGTATGATAAGTTAAAAACGATTCCCTCCCTGCCGGAGGATGTAAAAATGGTTTTTACCCAATTAGGAAATGCTTCAAAAAACCACCTAAGAGCCTTCCAAAGAGGTGCCGGGCGAAATTAATAACAAATGAAAAAGAGAATGAAGCGAAGGTTGGGTAGATTATGTAAAACTTATGATCTTGCTAGCTGGGAGTATTTTTAATTACCAAAAATTGCAAGGACGCTTGGATATAGAAATCCAAGCGTTTTTTTGTATTGCCTTGTTAACTATAGCGCCCATTGTTAATTAAAGTTCTTCACAAAGCTGTACCTTTTACATTCGATCATTTTAGGATTGGTGCACCTAATCTTAAATAAGAATATTTAAAAAGATCGTTATTACCCGTTTCTAGATTCCCCTCTTTTACCTTACTTAATCTTTGTTATATAAAGATTGCTACTCCTTTTGTAAATCACAGACAATCCCCATGTTGTTTTATTTTTTTTAGAGATACCGTTCAAATTGCATGAGCTGCTTAGTTTTTATTTAGGAAATCAAGGGAATTGGCGTTGCCACCATAGGTTTAGAAACACTGATATAAATGTACGTTTTTAAAAAAAGCACCATGACTTGCATTTTCTTCTTTTTCTTGTTATGATGAATAAGAATTATTTTTGTTCGGTGTAAAGGATTGTATAAGTATCGACTTTTCGTCTTGATGATCACTTTGGGCAAGGATAGTAATAAGTTGTGCGATAGCACTAGGAGGCAACAAAAATGGAACAAGGTACAGTGAAATGGTTTAATGCAGAAAAAGGCTTCGGCTTCATCGAACGTGAAAATGGAGACGACGTATTCGTACACTTCTCTGCTATCCAAAGTGAAGGCTTCAAGTCTTTAGATGAAGGTCAAAAAGTAACGTTTGACGTTGAGCAAGGTGCTCGTGGAGCTCAAGCTGCTAACGTGCAAAAAGCTTAATCGTTATACAAACAGGCTCTTTAAATAGAGCCTGTTTTTTTGTATTCCTGCTAGAAGTTCATGAAGGAATGGCTTACTTCCTGCTTCATAAAAAGGATTAAGATGGTCTGGCTTTGCATTTACTCTTTTTCAAGAGCAAAAATATGTATCAAGCAAAAGAGCAGTTCTCTATTGGGACTACCCTCTTCTCTATGAAGCCTTTCTTACAGCTTCTGCTTTCGAACTCTCCTTTTTCATAAATTCCAGTTTAAAACCGAACAATGCAAAGCTAATCGATAATATTGGTACCTTGAAATTCAATACCGCATACGGTGCGTATTCAAATGGATGGCCACCCGAGGAAAGGCATGTAGAATTACTCTCTTATGAAGCACCAACCTACTTCGGGTTGATCTGTGCAGAAATCACGGCAAAAAAGAAAAATCTATCATCGACTAGATTTTTTTGATGTTTCCTTTTAAAGAGTCCATTATGTCCTCTGACAAGCTTGTAGGCAGTGTTTTATCACCCTCAACAACAACCCAGGCGTTCACCAATTCAAGGTCTGACTTTTTAAATGTGATGATATAATTCTGTTGCTCAAAGGTTAATTCGACCGTGACATGTTCCTCACCATAAGATTCGTCATCAATAATCATATTTGTCATTTCATATGAATTCATAGACAAACTCCTTTTCTTATTTCTTTTGTTATATTTGTCAATACGTAGAAATTTATTCTATTTACAGACTTGTTTACATAATAATTTTATAAAAACCATAGTTATAAGATAATAACGTGCCAGAAGAACCTTCCCTTATTCTGTTTTAGCCTTAATAACAAATTTTAAACTACCGCACCCTTCCCTTATCTTCTAATGTCGTGATGTTTCATTGCTACACAATAGAGAAATACTTCATGCAAAGTCTTCTTTGGCATTTAGTTGCATCCCCTCTTCAGATTATGATTATCTAAATCAGGCCGGTATCTTAGGAAGTTCACATGTTCTTATCCGTATAAAGTTCCTTTTAATTTATATAGTTTACATAATAATATTATATTAATTATCGGTAGCCTACTTCTACTTTACAAATAAAAACAATTATTTCATGTATGCAACTCGAAAGGATTTCCAAAAATGTGATCACACAAAAAAAAGCGTTAATCTCCTAAGATCAACGCAGTGATGTGTTTTTATTTAACCCTCTACTTCTTCCCATCCGCTATACATTTTCAACACCTTGCATTTCACTTTTCCAGATGGTACCGACAAAACAGTTTCGTCACCTATTTTTAAGCCTAGTAACTTTTGTGCAACGGGTGTATCATAGAAAATTTTGTTTTCATCTATATTCGATTCGCCGTAACCGACAATTTCATATATTTCTTCTTCGGTAAAATCCGTGTACTCAAACGAGCATTTTACGATCGAGCCAATCTCTACTATTTCAGTATTTCGTTCATCAACCTTAATAAATTCAGCTGACTTAAACACATGCTGAATCTCCTGAATGCGTTCCACTAATACACGTTCATCCTGCTCCAATTTATGAAAATTAGGATTAGCAATCTTATCGTCTCCGCACGCATTGAAGGCAATATTTTTATCAATCCGCACTTGTTTTAGCTCTTGTTCCAAATTGCTTATCTGTTGAAGGACCATCTTCTCTCCCTTAGGTGTGATTTTTAAAGACATATTAATCTCCTCTATAGTTTGTGTTAACTCCAGAATTAACTTCCCTCTTAACCTTTAATATACCCTGAAATATCGTTGAGCAGTAACATAATGTTTCTCAATAATAAACATGAGTACAAAAATGAAAGCTGCCAAATTGGCAGCTAGTTAACTTTCCACCTTTGTATCTGGAAGGGAAGATAAAAGTTCATTTATATTACTATATACTTTATCTGGCTGAATACTGAAGTCTATTGTCTGGAAATTAGGCAGCCAGTGTACTCCTATTGTAAGTACATTCGCTTGCTTTCCAGCCGGTATATCAGCGTCGCTATCTCCAAGAAGATCGCCTCTGCATTAGATACCCCCAGTTCTTCTAAAGCTTTATTAATCCCTTCAGGATGGGGTTTTGGAAAATCCACGTCATCGCCAGTCACAATAACATCAAAAATATTATTTAACTCCAGGCATTATGAGATTTACAGGGACCGACATGAACATTTAGTTCCGAAAAATAAAGAAATATACACCTTACTTATTGAGTTGAAAAAACGTGGCTATAAACTGGGAATAGTGACTGGAAAAGCACGGAAAAGTCTGGACATATCTTTAGAAGATTCTCACGAATGATACCAGTCTCTGAAGGACCAAACATGGATTTAATCTCTTCTGTTGTGACATCACGCTCATCAAATTTCTTAAACACTGATTCAAACGCCAAGAAACACACAGGCAATGTATCAGCAAGAGTACCATCAAAGTCAAAAAGAACTGCTTTAATATCAATCACATCCTATAATTTTATACGTTACTTTTGAGATACTCTGAAGTGGAAATACCTCATGAAAGTGTTTAACTATACTCTTTTTTCACTACAAATCTACTGACTAGCTCGTACGGTCTGGCTTTGAATGCTTCATACGGTATGAAGTTCGCATCCATAGCGTCCAGGGCCCTGTTTCTAAATTGTTCCCTCGTAATAAATTGTTCAATATTCTCTTTCGTTATTTTTGTAAAAAAAACCTCTGAAGTTTCCCCCTCAGCTGTCCTGACTTCACCTGACTGATACTCAGCTCTGAAGACTACACATGTTACTCCGCTCGTCACGTTTTGATAAATACCCGTTATCCCGAATAAATCCACCTTAACCCCAGTCTCTTCAAATACCTCGCGATGAATTGCCTCTTCCAATGTTTCACCTTCTTCAACCTGTCCGCCAGGCATTTCCATTGTGTCGGATCGGTGAAAATTCCTGACTAGGAGAACATCGCCATCTTTGTTTGTGATATATCCACTAACAGATAAAATATGTTTAGGCGGATGATAGTTAGCAGTTGAAGACAAGAAACCTTTGTCTGCCTCTATGTAATATTCTCCTAACTCTTTCATTGCTGACTGGTACTCTTCACTATTTTCAATTAAACTATTGATCCTTTCATAATGCTCCATGCTGCTATATTCCCAGATAACCAGAATTTCGTCATTCATATCATTCACCCAGCGTCCAATTAATTTAGCTCCATTTTTTATATGAACTGGATAAACATTGGTATGAAAGAATTTATTAATCTCATTCAACTTTTCAGGTTTGACTCTGTATGTTTTTCTTTTAAAGATCATTTTTAGCTCTCCTTCCTCTTCCTTTAATTTCCACAAAAAAGAGTTAAAATCCTTCAATATAGGGGCTAGTTTTTATGAAAGAGCCCTATTACAGTCAGTAGTTCTGACAGCTGTACTTCGGTTTCCTCCAAACTTGTCTGAAGTTGCTCTGACTTCTGACAGCTTTCCTCCGTTTCCATCCAAATCTGTCAGAAGTATTGCTCTGTCAAAGGAGTCTAACGCAGTTCATCAAAAAAGAGCCACCAAAATGGGCAGCTCTACTGATTAACTATTATTCCCCTTAACAACCTGTCCTTCAATTGACGCTTTTTTATCTCCGATCGACAGCCAGGTCACGAATATGAGCATGATCATCGCACCCATCAGCTGGACGCTCTGGAGCATGGTGTCGAACCATATCACTGAAATAACCATAACGGTTAAAGGCTCAACACTTGAAAGAATGCTAGTTTCGACAGCTGTGATGTAATTCATGCTCATTAAGAACAGCAGGAACGCCAGTGTGCCAAAGAAGATCAAGATGGCCATGATGAAAATCATCTTCGGCTGAGCTATTATATGCCATTCATTACTCATCCAAACTCGGATGATTAATCCAAGAACGATTCCGCCGAACAACATACTCCAACCGACAATTGCCAAGACGCTCCATTCCTTCATCAAGCGAGCCGGGTAAAGTGTATAGAAAGCAAACGTAAGACCCACCGCGACTCCCCATAGCAATGCCGTCGGACTTACCAGCAAACCACTAATCGACCCATTCGTCAATAACAGGTAAAGCCCGGCCAATGTACCCCCAATGCCAAGCATCTGATAACGTGGCGGCCATTTTTTATGATTAAAAGAAACATAGAGAACAACAAAAATCGGAGCGGAGAATTGCAGCAATGTCGCTACTACCGCATTGCTCGCTTCGATTGCCATCGTAAAAGTATACTGTAACCCTACCATCCCGAGAATGCTGAAAATAATCAGCTGGTTCCGCCAGTAAGGTGTTTTCACAACTGTAAAAATATCTTCTTTTTTAATTGACAGAAACGCCAGGATGCTGCTTCCGGCAATAATCATCCGGATTGTCAGAATAAACGGAACTGACAATTCGGTGTTAGCGAGCACCCACTCCGTGATCGACCCAGTCATCCCCCAGAGCATGGCCCCTATGACAATCATAAGTATTCCCTTTAAACGTAACATCGCGAACGCTCCTATAGTTTGTAGGCTTGCAAAATGTAAGTTCCTAATCTATCTAATTAAATTTTATATTAGCATAAAAGTAACAAAACCTATCGAAGAATAGATTTTCAAACTCTACTAATCCTTATTTTACCACCCCATTCAGCACATCACTTCCTTTAAAAAGGCGTAACTTTGGGTAAATAATTGTCACGCTAGTAAAAAAAATGAAGGTGGTGGATGAATGAATAGTCAAATTCAACTTGAAACTTCAAAACTAAAACTGGCTGGAAAGTTTTTACCTTTTGCCGCACTAGGCATTGCCGGAACTCTTTATGCTGTCAATCTGAATGGCCGGCGAAGGACTGCCGCTTACTCACACTCAAGAATCCTTGAAAATATCGAACAAGGCACCAAACAAATCAAACTGGAATGGAAGGGTTCAAACAGGCATTATCGTGTGTTCAGAGGCGAGGAACTGATTTATGAAGGAATGGAACCAATGCTAGTGGACCAAAACCTCGTTCCAGGTACCCTTTACACTTACTGCATTGAAGCCCTTGATAACCATGGCAATGCGCAGGACAGAATGCGCATCCAAACGACTACATCAGTGGATTTTACGGAAATAGACAATATTCTTGAGGACTTACTGATTACAATCATTGTTACTCATGGGCAAATCAGTTTTGAATGGGAACCAATTGAGGGTGTAACAGAGTATACGATTTTCAGGAATGGCATTAAGTTGGAAACAGTGGCATACTGCGCTTTTACCGATAAAATTATCAAGGATGACGATGTTTATACCTACATGATAAAAGCCAGACGTCCGTTGCAACGTTCAGAACAGCTTAAATGGGAGCTTAAATCGGTTGTCGTCAATGCGGTGGGTGTTATCAAGAAGGATTCTTCTACTGAAAGGGCTGCTGAAGAAGAGTATTCCATCACCAAAAGGATTGGACCTCTTAAGGAATTGCTGAAATCCCCAATGGACAGCAAACGTCAAAACGGCCACTGGCAGCTCAGGTACACAACTTTTTTAAAAGAAGAATGGCTCAAAAATCCGAATGCCGCGTCTGGGGATCACATTTTCAAAGGTGATCATCGCACATTCGATCCTGAGGCAACTGAATTCAGGACAAGAGGAGATGTATTTATCGACACGGACAACCCTTCTGCTTTTAAGCAAGGCAACGGGCATAACAGAAGCATTCACCAAGGACCATGAACGGTTAGAATCCGCGAGCGCCTCTGACGTGGGAATTCAATTGGAAAAGGTGCTTACAGACGATGACAGAGTTCAATTTCACCTGAACCATTCTGTCAGCAATCCGCTGGTCGTTTCACCCGCCATTGATTATCATGTTTGCGGAACCTTCTATAAGGACAACGAATTCGACTTAGTAGGTATTCATGATCAGGCACCTGAACATGAGATTTATCTTAAAGAACCAGGCACGGACGAGTGGCAAGTTATCCACCAGACTCAAAGCAAAGGACTCGAAATGATGGCTGACCCAATGGCCAATCATTACTGGCGTTACTCTACTTTCACTAACTAAAAAACGGAAAAGCTGGTCGTCAGCTTTTCCATTTTTTCTCTTATAAAAATCGCTTCCGCACATTCGGCGGCGGCAGCATGCAGCTTTCCTTCTGGCCGAACCATTTGTATCGGTTCCTGGCTATAAGGTCATACACGATATTCCTGATTGGAGCTGGGACGATCATGAATAAATATAGAAGCTTCCAGGCACCGCGCAAGTGGCGGCTGATCCTTAAGGCAGCGGCCAATTTATAATAAACCTTATCATTCTCAATCAATATCATGCTGTCGACATCATCGCGCACGCTATACTTTTTCAGCAGTTCCTGTCCGGCTTCACTCTGCAACGAGGCAAAGTGGAACGTTTCATTTGGATCACGATTCAGAATAAATTGGACACTCGCATCACAAAAGTTGCAAACTCCGTCAAATAGAATGACAGGATGCATGGAACATCCCTCCTCGATTTTCCTATTTCTATTCTAACATTTATCCTCTTCCTTTAAAGTCAAACAGCAGTTGATCAAATTGAAAAAAATGCCATTTAGGCTTATTCACGCAAATCTAATAATGTTAGTGATAATTTAAACATAATTTTCTCCCTGGTCATACCTTAGGTTGCTGCCCAATTGTCCCGGGACATCTACCCTACTCTCCCTACTTTGAATATATTGTAGAAGCTATTGGAGGTGACTATGATGAATGGCTTGTATACACATGGTTCCTCACCGCGGGATCAGCTGCTGAATTGGGAAAAGCAGGCACTTGATAAATTCATCGCAAAAATGAGTGATAAAGAAAAGCCTTTTCCCTGCATACCGGCAACAATTGGCTTTTCAATGAATCAGCTTCGTTATGGGTTTGTTGGTAATTCAAAAAAACTATCCACCATAAAAGAACTGGCCGGCCTTTTATCAATCTATACGGAGGTGTCAAGGCAAATTGGCCAATACACATCTTTGATTATATTTTATAAGACACCAGATTCTATGCAAGAAGAGACAGTAGAAGAATTTGAACAATTATTCTGGAAGCATCTACGTGGTCTGAGCGCCCTGGATGAATTCGATTGGCCAGAGGATATTCCAACAGACCCGCATGATCCATTTGGGAATTTTGTTTTAATGGAGAAAAGTACTTCATGTATTGCGCCACCCCTGCACATAAAAACAGGATGAGCAGGCATTTTGACGTGATGATGCTCGCGATCACTCCGAGGTGGGTTCTTCAGGAGTTTAATAAGACACCAAGCTATGCCAGGAGAATTAAGGCTCAAGTAAGAGAACGGCTTGCTAAATATGACAGCATTTCCATCCATCCTGACCTGAACACATATGGAGCTGAGGATAATTTTGAATGGCGGCAATACTTTCTCCGTGATGATGACACGTCCTTATCTAAATGCCCGTATCATAGGATGCTTAAATTTCTTGGTATTGATAATTAAAAGCGCAGGATGCTGGTTCCTGCGCTTTACTGTTGATTCAACTGACTGATAATTTCATTGGTGGTAATAATGGCTGCAAACTCTTTTTGCAGCATCGCCAGTTCATGTTCCTGAATCGACTCTGCCGAATGGTGAACTCCCTTATGGTCCGTGATTTCAAATGCAGCAATCTCGTCAGAAACCAGAAAGGTATCAAAGCCAAGATTACTGCTCATTCTTGTTGTTGTGGAGATGCAATGTTGAGTAGATAATCCGGTTATGACCACAGACTTCACTTGATTTTGTTTTAAATAGGCTTCCAGCTCGGTCCCAATGAAACCACTGTTCACATTTTTCGTAAAAATAATCTCTCCATCCATAGGCTGGATGATTTCCTTAAATTCCGTACCTAATTTGTTTCGATGGTGCAAGGGTGACGCTGGGTCGAGCGACAGATGCTTCGTGTAAATGACATGTCCCTTCCTGTTCCTCCATTCTGTTAAAAGCCGGGCGATATTTCCCTCTGCCTCCAGGTTGTTACGCTTTCCCCAGTATGGGTCGTCAAACCCCTTTTGAACATCCAAAATAAGCAATGCAGGCAGCTCAAGCAATTTCTTCATCATATCCCTCCTTACTTACTCCACATTCTTCCTACGTTCAAGGCTTTTTACTCTCACTATCATGGAAATTACTTCAAATCTCCTCACTAATCATGGTAAACTCTCTGAAGATGTTTTTTACATAGCGAAAACTTGATGAGGAGGATTTTTGTGAAACGGTATTCGCTGTTATTATTCTTAATCACTTCTCTCGTTCTATCTGCGTGCACCAGTGATGAACCAGATGAAGAAGTCGTAGCCGAACAACCGGCTAAGGAAGTTGTCAAAAATGAAGAAACAAAGCAGAGTAAATTTGAGCACTTGAAGAATATAAGTTTAGAGGTAACAGAGGAAAGCCTGATGGCATTGAAGCCTGAATCGATGATGGGTGATTTGAGCTATGAAAAGGACATAGAAGATATAGGTTTCAATACACCTGAACTGGACCCTGAGCTAAAAAATATGCTTCCGGCAAAACTTGAAGAACTTTCTAGTCAGACAGATGATTTGGAAACCATAAAAAAAGACCTTGTTTCCCTGCTAGCAAGTCCGCATTATAAAGAAATTATTGAGAATGCCAGTGCCTATGAACCTCATTTCGAAGTCGCAGAAAAATACCCGCTTGAATTATGGACCGTCGGAAGGAAAGAAGCACACCGGATCATCGACGCAGCCGCCATCATGTCAGAAAATGGCTGGATTAACGATGAACAGTATTCCGAGTTAAGAGATTGGGGCTTTGAGCGCAGCGAAGCATGAAGGAACTGCATTATGCCATAAGCAAAACCAATCGCGAAAAAGCAGATACCGAAAGCCAGGAAATCAAGCAAAGAGTTGACGAATGGGTAGCAAAAATGAAAGAACTGAAAAAAGAGCGTGGCGATACGTGGTAAAAAAGATGGTCCAAAATACGGACCATCTTTTTATTCAATCAACATGCCATGCTGAGTCCTCGTAAGTTTGATTTGCCTGTGCCGATTCACCTCCTCGTAAATCGCTTTGGTCACCACAATTTTTTCTCCATTAAGCTGAATCCAGTATTCCCGTTCCTCAGTAAAATTCCCAAATATATTCCTGGTTGTTTTCCCTACCCATTTATCCTCCACAATCCCCTGGGCAGTATCAACCTTGAATTGAGAATAGAGGTAATCTTCATAGGCACAAGACAATAGAATGATGCAGCCGGACCATGTTATGAAATAGAGTATTTTTTTCATCAATATCACCATTAATAGTTTTTGGCAAACTAGAAAAATATACTCATCTATCCAAATATATAAAAAAACTTTAACGTTTCAGAAACTCAGTGTTGAATTACAAAGTATTTTTATTTATCTTCTTTTCCAGGAGTAATTCATCTCTAATAGGAATCCCATCATACCCTACCATTGGAATTGAGGGTTTGATCTTTCTGGCTTTTTCAACAGCATTGCACAAGACCTGTGATAGCGTGAAACCACGTTTTTGCCAGAACTTCAGTGCATTTAAATTATCATTAGTAGTGACTAATTTCAGGACTTCACACCCTTCACTTGCCGCAAGGCTTTCAACCTCCTGAACGAGAAGGGTTCCGATTCCCTTTCCCTCATCTACGCTATCTAGAGAAATAATCTCACATTCATGTCCGGAAACAATATATGTAATTAAACCATTAATTTCCCCATACTTATCAAGTACCACAAACCCATCAAGGTTACTGCAATCATAAACGCCGCTTGAAATCACCATTTGTGGACTTCCCCAGTGAGCCTCAAAGAATGCTTTAACATTCTCTCTTAAATGTCGGTTTATTTTAATGACTTCCATAGTCTTACCCCCGCTATTTTTACATCAAAAAGAACGCAAACTCTATGCGTTCTCTTCAGCTTTATAACATTTGCCCGGCTAAATCGATTATATCTTCCTTTAACTGCTTATCCGAGACTTTAGGATTATAATAGCCAACACTATAATAGATTCCATCCTTTTCAAAAACGAGAGTTCCTTTCATATAATCTCCTGCCGTCCCATCAGCAAGCTCAACTTCCTCCCCTGGACCTTCTGGATAGTCGACTTTAAAATTATGGACAGTGATTAAAAAAATGATTTTATCCTCTTTGTTTTTTGAAAAACTCTCAAAATTTACTCTTAACTCTTTCCCATCGTGCTCGAAATCCTCAATGGTCATTTTCAGCGGCATGGCGGCAAAAGGAAGATCCTTTGGCGGCATTACTTCAAATGGCAATGCCTCTAAGCCAACTTTCAAGGATGGTACATTATAGAGGATCGGAATACTTTTCAATTGTTCCTCGGTGGCATTCCCAGTCGGTTCAACTTTCTCAAGTTTACTAGTATCGAGCGCTCCATTTTGTTTCTGCTGGCAGCCGAAAAGCAGTAGCGCCAGGATTATAGGAATAAATGATAACTTTTTCATCTGATCTCCCCCTTAAGTTTTAATACGGAGGAATCTTTGAAAAGTTTCAAAATTTATCCAAATTTAAAAACTATCTTGTCACTGCCCCGTACTCCGCAGCAAGCTCTTCTCTTAAGAACCTTGCCAGCTCGAGCATGCCAAACTTACCTGCTTTTGCTTCAGCATCTGAATTATAATTTGTATTTGTATTGATATCGTAAGTGAAGATTTCATCTGACTCATTTTTGATGAATTCAATTCCGGCAACATTAATATTATTTGCTTCTAGCACTCTTTTATATTTTTTAATAATTGGATCATTAAAGCGTTCGATCACCTGGAATTTTGGCTTTTCTTCAACCTCCTCGCCAACAGGGCAGAACAGGTCACCAATCTGGCAGGCATCAGCCGGGCATAGTTCAAAGCCTTCAGATGTGTCGACTCTCACCGCGTAGATGAACTCGCCGCCGACAAACTCGCATCTGGTGATGTAACTTTCCGGAGCCTGGATGTATTCCTGAATGAGGGTCACACCATCAACGGGTTCTTCAAAAGAAGGTCCATCAACATATGCCTTCAGTGCTTCAATCGATTGAAATAGCTGAACGCCAAGACCTTTTCCTGCCCGATTGTGCTTCGTTATAAATGCCTTCCCGTTAAATTCTTTCGCAGCATCCAATAGCTGCCCTTTCCCGACAGTCGCGATCGTCCTTGGAGTCCTTACACCATGCTTGTTCAGCTCAAGATATTGCTTAACCTTGCTTACCTCCAGCTCCAGTGCGCGAGATCCGTTGAATACTTTCCGGCTGTGAGCCTCCAGCCAGGCTAAAACCTGGGCAGTATATTCCGGAGCGAAACGATGGCCTCTTGTGTGGGACGAAGCGCTCATCCTGCTATAAAAAATTCCTTCTGGCGGTTCCTTTGATAAATCAAGCAAGCCCTCGTCCAGATGCCATTCTTCATATGGAACTTTCAGCTCATCAAGCCGCTTTGTCAAATGAACTGTCCAATCGTTATTTTCATGAATGATGTATACTTTGCTCATTATTTTTCATCTCCTTAATCTATTGTCTATCAAACAATCACTTGCTTCCTTTTTGCCTCAACAAGTGGCATTACCTGACTAGCAAAGCTTTCCATTTCCTCGAGCTGAGGAGAGAATTGCAGTAACAGCAAACCCAAGCCAGCTTCTTCATACTCTAAAATCCGCTCGGCGATTTGTTCGGGTGTTCCTATTAAATTTGGCCGCAAACCACGGTTCGATACCGAATAATCCTGTAACTGAATCTGCTGTTCAAGCTGGGACTTGCTTGTGAAATCCTTAAAGCCGGCATAGGCACTGGATTCTTTAACATTCGTGATACGCTCCAATTCAGCAAAGGCCTCTTCCTCTGTATCCCGGCAAATGACGTAGGCGGCCATTCCGAACTCTGACAGTTCTGGGTTTGACGTAGCAGCCTGCGGTTTTTCATGTCTGTTATTTTCCATTCAATTTCTTGGACCGTCCCGCCATGCATGACATAGGCATCACATTTTTCAACAATAGTCTGCTTACCTTTCTCGCTCTCACCGCCAGCGTATAAGATCGGATTAGGCCGCTGGACTGGTTTTGGGAACAGCTTGGTATCCTTCAGCTGATAAAACTTCCCTTCATAAGAGAAGCTATCTTCACTCCAAAGACCCTTGAGTACATCGATGAACTCTGTAGTCCGCTCATATCGCTCATCATGTTCGGTAAAAATCCCGCCGTATTGACGCGCTTCTTCCTCCCACCAGGCAGAAACGACATTGAGGGTAAATCGGCCATTGCTGATTTGGTCAATGTTTGCTGCCATTTTTGCAGTGATGGCCGGATTGTGGAAGCCCGGTCTTACCGCAGCCATGATTTCAATTTTTTCTGTTACCGAAGCCAATGCAGCTGCTGTTGTCCAGGCTTCTAAGGAGTCATGCTCGGGGCCTTTGATATCATTAAGATACAATTCGGCGATCAAAGTAGTTGAGTAGCCCCACTCTTCTGCTGACTGAATCACCTGCTTTGCATAATCAAAGGTAGGCGGCATGTTTTCATCCTCTACGTTCCTTAGCCATCCGCCAAATATCGGCAGCCAAAATCCATACTTCATCACAATCTCTCCTCTGCTCATTTAAACACAACTTAACCAACCCGTTAAGTTGGTTTTAAAGGTAAAACATTAGAGACTTAAAAATAAGCCCCCTAAATACAAAAAGCTCCCTTCTTTAAGAAGAGAGCCATAGAATACTCTCTTCTCATCTTTCAGACAAAATTGTCCGCAGGAATTGGCACAGTATTCGTTAAGAACCTGTTGCCGAGGTTTCGCAGGGCCTTTCCCTCCACCTCTCTTGATAAGAAGACATCATGTATTAAATTTTAGTTTAATAAAGTGATAATATTCTAAATTCAAACAAAAGTCAATTCGTTTATCGAAATATTTTTATATTCCAATCGGAAACCCTGACAGAAATATATTTACCCGCTGAGATGCCTCTATCAGTCTTTCTGGAGGCTGAACCATAGCGATTCTGACGTACCCTTCGCCCTGCTTGCCAAAAGCATCACCAGGTACGACGGCAATCCCTTCTTCATCAATTAGTTTGAAGGCAAAATCGCGGGATTTCCAGCCGGAAGGAATTTTAGCCCACACAAACATCGTTGCCGGAGAATTAGCCACTTCCCATCCGCTGTCCCGAAATCCAGATACCAAAGCATCCCGCCGCGCTTCATACTGCTTTAGCTGATCCTTCAAGAAAGAATAATCAGAAGTTAGTGCTGCAATCGCTGCTTTTTGGATTGGGTAAAAGATTCCGTAATCGATATGTGATTTAAAGGAAGCTAGGATATTGATAACCTGTGAGTTTCCAGCGACATATCCTATGCGGCAGCCTGCCATATTGAAAGTTTTTGAGAGTGAATTGAACTCCACTCCAACTTCCTTCGCACCCGGTACGGATAAAAAACTGATTTGCGGGTTCCCATCATAAATCAATTCAGAATAAGCGAAATCATGTACGACAAGGATATTATGTACTTTGGCGAATTCGACCACCTGTTCAAAAAAGCTGGTGTCAGCCAGTGCAGTGACAGGGTTTCCAGGATAGCTCAAGATCATCATTTTCGTCTTATGTAAAACCTCGAGAGGAATCTCGTTAAGCTGCGGCAGGAATTTATTTTCCTCCAGCAAAGGCATAGGATAAATAGTTCCGCCTGCAATGGTAACGCTGGCTTCATAGATTGGGTAACCCGGATCTGGAACAAGTACATAATCACTAGGATCAATGATCGCTGTAGCAAGATGCGCAAGCCCATCCTGGGAGCCCATCAGCTGCAGGACTTCAGTTTCAGCTTTAAGTTCTACCGAATAACGCTGATGGTAAAAATATTTTACCGCCTCGTTAAATTCACTAATTCCCTTGAGCGTGTATCCGTATTTCCCCGGATCCATCGAATATTTAGCAAGTTCCTCCATGACAAAAGAAGGCGGCCCAAAATCCGGACTCCCTATACTCAGGTCAATCACATCTTTCCCGTTCATCAAAGCAGCCTGCTTACGGTCAACCACTTCCTGAAATATACTTGATGTCATCATTCTAATCTTTTCCGATCCGTAGATATTCATGGACATTCCCCTTTACTGTTCATTCATTCATGATGTTTTCGTTGAGGTTGATTCATCTGAATTTTTAAAATATAAATTCGATTATAGCAGTTTCGTTTGATCAGTACTAGAAAAAATTAAAAATGAGCTGCTATGCCTACTAGCCAGCATGTGATTAAGCTTTTTTTGCGGATAATACCAGTTGGTGATGCTTTAATACCAGTTAGAGCATCTTTAATACCAGTTGATAGGCTTTTAATACCAGTTAACAACGATTTAATTTCAGTCGAGATTCTGGGTAACCGGATATGTTAGAACCGCAATAATCCGATGTTAAAACGAGTCAAACAAAAAGAGCCGCCCAGGGCAGCTCTCCACTATGTTCGTGTGATTATTTTATCGATGATCCCATATTCAAGTGCTTCCTGGGAACTCATGAAATAATCCCAGTCTGTATCCTTTTCGATTTTTTCAACCGGCTGGCCAGTTCTGTCGGATATCAATCGCGACATCGATCCGTTCCACATCCACAGCGACAATATCCCCGAACTGGATTGACATTGCACACCCATCCTCAGCTACCATCCGTACTTCCTTCCTGAGCGGATCTAGGTAATGAACGTGTCCTCTTTCTTCATATGTAAATCCATCATCCCACTTCGTGATTTTCACTGGATATGTAAATTCCATGGCGTAGCAAATCCGATTCTCCATCTCCTGGATTTCGTATTCATCGAGCAACGGCATCGGCTGCCGCAACTCATCCTAGCTAGCTCTCTCAATAACGCTCGATGCTCTGGCATAAAATGAGCAGGCATAAATTTCAGCTTTCCTCGATCTCGTATTCTCATGCTGATCATCCTTTCGGGAGTACTTAAAGCTATTATATCCCAAACAAACGTTCGTAAACTATACAAATTTATTTTTTCATAAGAAAAGCGCAAGCGCCTTGGTCAGCCCCGACAAGCGTTGGAGGGCGGACCGGTGAAGTCGCTCTTTGACTTCATCGGGCGGACCGAAACGTCTCGAGGGGCTAGGTGCTGGAGCTAGACACTAATCTAAGTGGATAAATCTTATCCAATCAAAAAACTGGCCTTAGCCAGTCTATGCAATCACTTCATGATATTTAAAATAAGTCGAGAGCTTTGAATCCACGTGGTCTTTCCATCCATCTAGTGGCACATTCAACTTCTTCAGAATTTTATAGGCATGGACCCATGCACTCATTTCAGCCGTTATCCGATAAGACCAATCATTCAGCCACTTTTCATAGTCAAGATCGTCATTGACAAAATCAATACAATGCCCAATCTCGTGGGCAAAGGCATAAACATTTTCCTGTGTGGTCGATAATGGAATCGTAATGGACATGTTTGGATTAAAATTGATTTTTTTCTTAGAGTCATAAATCACCTTGCAGTTCAACTTCTCCGCCTCTTCTACTAAAAGTAAAAAAAGTGCCGTACGTAACCATACCATTTTCCCCTTTTATCTTTATAGTTTTTCTCTCTATTATATCGGTATTTATAAAAATTTATACACCTATTCTAAATATTCTGAAATAAACCATTTTACAGATAGGACAACTTTTGCTGGCATATCATGATAAAAGGCACCATACCTTGGAGGATGATTAAATATGAAAATACATGTTGTAAGACCGGGTGACACTTTATGGGCCATTTCGCAAAGCTACCAAACTGCCATTAACCAGATTATTTTAGCGAATGAACTTGATAACCCCAATGTATTAGTTGTTGGGCAGTCCCTTGTGATCCCGGAAACTAACCGTGAGTATATCGTCCAGCAGGGAGACAGCTTATGGGCAATTGCCTCTCGTTACAGAGTGACCGTACAGGAACTCGCAAGCTATAACAATATCGCAGATCCTTCGCTGATTTTTGTCGGCCAGATGCTTCAGATGCCATATATACTGCATTCCATCCAGTCTGGAGAAACTCTGTGGGCGATTGCCCGGCAATATGGGGTGACTGTGAACCAAATAGCAGCGGCCAATAATATTTCTAATCCAGCAGTCATTTATCCCGGCGGGGTTCTGAGGATTCCATTGCCTCCAAAGCCTGTAATTGAAGTGAATACCTATATAACGAGGATGGATGATATAGGCAGAAGAAATGTTCTTTCACGCGGGAACCTTTTCACTTATCTTACTCCTTTTTCCTATAAGATGGGTGAAGATGGGTCACTCCTGAATCTACAGGATACAAATGTCCTGCAAGCGGCCAATATGACCAACACGTCACCATTGTTGACAATTACGAATGAAGCAGATGGCTCGTTCAGTTCAGACCGGGCAGCCGCCATCCTGCGGAATCCAGCCGTCCAGGACACATTGTTAACCAATATTCTTGCTAAAATGAAAGAAAAAGGCTATACCGGCTTGAATATCGATTTCGAATACGTCTATCCAGAAGACCGGGAAAACTATAATAATTTTTTACGAAAAGCTGTAGCCCGCTTGCATCCTGAAGGCTATACAGTGTCGACTGCACTGGCTCCAAAACAAAGAGCCGATCAGGAAGGTTTGCTGTATGAAGCGCACGACTACGATGCGCATGGGGAAATTGCTGATTTTGTCGTCATCATGACATATGAATGGGGCTGGTCAGGCGGCAGGCCGTGGGCAATCGCGCCGATCAATGAAGTTAGGAAAGTGTTGGACTATGCGGTCACAGCCATTCCGCGCGATAAAATATTGATGGGTGTCCCTTTATACGGAAGAGACTGGCGTATCCCATGGGTGCAAGGAACCTATGCTCGAACAGTCAGCCCAAAAGGAGCAGTAGAGCTTGCCGCACAACAGGGCGTTAATATCCAATATAATGACACGTACCAATCTCCATTTTTCCTCTACACCGATGCAGACGGACAGCAGCACGAAGTCTGGTTCGAAGACGCAAGAAGCGTCCAGGCAAAGTACGATACAGTAAAAAATTATGGATTGCGTGGAGTCAGCTTCTGGACATTAGGTCCATCATTTCCGCAAAACTGGCCAGTGCTGCACAATAACTTTAGGGTAAAGAAGCTGTAAACATGAAAAATCCTGAGATCAGTAGAATGTTATAATCAAGATTAGTGGGGATTTAATACTAATTAATCCGGATATGATACCAGTTTGCCCAGATTTAATACCTATTGTGAAGAATCCTTCATATTTGTCACAGGAAGAGTACTAGTAATAACCCGAAACTTCTCGCTTAAAAACCGTATTAAAACTTCAGGTGAGAGTCATGTTCAAAATCACGCCACAGTGCTCGGTATGCAAGAAAGAAATCCAAGCTAATGAAGAGATTTTCGTTGAAATGAGGTACCCGGAAACGAAGGGCATGGCGGAGATCAAGGCTTTTATCCAGAATCAGGGTAAAATTATTTACGAAGAATGCAATAAAAAATAGGAGGAGCCTGAAATATTTGTAGAAAAACGGTCAGAAAAGAGAAGGAAGAAGAAGCAGGATGGTAGCTATAATTTTTGGGATTTCGTTTTTGATATACTGTTCTGGATTCCAGAATTGATCATTCTTCCGTTCCGGCTGGTTTTCTTTTTATTCAGGTTCCTCGCTAGGTCTATATTTGATGGTATTTAAAAAATCCTGCGAATTAATTTCTTTCAACCGTTAATAAAACTCTTCTAACCGTCGATAAAAGTCCTGCAACCGTTTATATATTCCCAATAACCGTTTAAATAACTGCTGCAACCGTTCATATATCTGTTTAAAATTCAAAAAGATCCTAAAACATCTAAAGAATCATCAAAACCCTGACCAAAATTGGCCAGGGTTTATCATTTTAATATATATCCTGCCTAATAAACACAGCAAACGAAACAATCAAGGCTGCCAATCCCCATATCGCCAACACCACTAGCGAAAACCCGAGAGTCATGCCTTCGATCGGCGGCGCCTGGCCGGACAGGTAGCCTGTCAGATTCAGGTTGATCATGAACAAGTATTTTGCCGATTCCCAGGATGAGACCATACTGCTAAGGATGGCTCCGGAAATCAGCGCAGCTAGCATGACCCCCATTCCTGCAGGCGTATTCCGAATTAGAACGGAAAGCATGAATGTGATTGTTCCGACAATCAGTGCCACAAACCACACTAGGCTGAACTCCATCAACAGATACTGCCACTGGGGAATCATCTGGACTGCATTCGTATTGAGTTCATTCCCTTCAACATTGAATCCGGTTATGACAGGAGCGGCCCAGCCTTGATAGCCAAAAATAAGGCCGGATATCAAATAGGACAGCACTCCAAACAACACGACAATGATCGATACAGATAAAATCAGTGTGATGTATTTGCTCATCAAAATTCTCCAGCGCTTCACCGGCCTTGTCAGCAAAAGCTTTACCGTCCCGGCACTTCGTTCAGAAGAAACAATATCGGCTGCCACCACCATGATCATCAATGGCAGGAACAAATTGATTGAATGCTCCGCGAATACACGGGCAAAACTAGGTGCTCCCGGCTCCATCGGATTCACATTGTTATCAAGATAGTATTGTTGCTGCTGGATGCGAAGCTGAAGCTCGCTTTTCCACTCATCAGAAATCCCGCTGCTGGTGATCCTGTTTTGTGTATCGATGATCTGCTGCTGCAATGTCGTTCGCCAATCAACGTCCCCAAAGCGCTCAAGCCTTCTATCAATTTCCCTGTATTGAGAATATGTAAAAAGCGCGACTAGCACAGCGATGATCCCAGCAACTATAAGGATTCTTTTTTTGCGGACGATTTTCAACATTTCATTCCTGACCAGGTTAATCAATCGTCTCACCCCCAGTCAACTCAAGGAAAAGATCCTCAAGTGCAGGCAATTTCCTGTTCATTTCATTCACCTGGACGCCCTTTTCCACCAGCATGCGGTTCCAAATAGCACTTTCATTTTCTACATAAGGAGTAACCAAAGCTCCCTCTGCCCCATCCGAAACCGTCGTCACTCCACCCAGAATTTCTTTCGCAGTATCACGCGGTTCGCATGCCAGATGACTTTTTCCTGGAGTGCCAACAGATTTTCAACATAGTCCACTTTGATAACTGATCCTTTAGAAATAATCGCGACCCGGTCACACATAAGCTGGATTTCACTCAGAAGATGGCTTGATACTAGAACAGTCAGCCCCTCTTCTTCGGCCAGATAACGAATGAAATTACGCATTTCCCTAATCCCCATCGGATCCAGTCCGTTCGTCGGCTCGTCCAAAATCAAGACCTTTGGCTTTCCCAGCAAAGCCTGGGCAATCCCAAGACGCTGACGCATCCCAAGCGAATACGTACTGACACGATCATGAATCCGCTCATCCAACCGCACGAGTTCCACCACATAATTCATATGCGCACGATCGACTTCAGGCAGCATCCTTCCAAAATGCTCGAGATTTTCCCAGCCCGTCAAATAGGAATACAGCTCGGGATTCTCAACAATACAGCCCATTTGCGACATAGCTTTCGTAAAATTCTTCCTGACATTGTAGCCGCCGATTTCGATTGTTCCTGAACTAGGTTTGATCAAACCGACCAGCATCCTGATGGTTGTAGTTTTGCCAGCGCCGTTCGGACCTAGGAACCAAACACTTCGCCTCTTTTTAAATCAAAGTCGATGCCTTTGATGATCTCTTTTTTGCCAATCGTCTTTTTAAGCCCTTTAACAGAGAGCGTTATCTCACTCATCGTTCTCCCCCCTTACCATGTTATCAATGAAGCGACCCGTTCCGCGATCAGCCTGTAGCCTTCAGCATTCGGGTGAAATTTATCTGTGTACAAATAATCGTTCACACTTAGCTGGAATAAGTCAAATGTCGGCACATAAACCGCCTTTTCATTCTGGTCAAGCAGTTGATTCGCATCATAATTCCAATCACGGACGATTTTTGTTGTCAGCTCGGAATCATTCAAATCAATGAACGGATTATACAAGCCAATATGAAAAACAACAGCCGAGTCATTCATAGTCCGCACTTCTTTTAAAATGGCTTCAAGGTTTTTTAAATAACTTTCTTTGGCCTGAGCGATTTTCTGCTCATCCATTTGCAAAAACGTTTGACCACTCTGGAACAAATCATTGCCGCCAATCGTAATCAGGATGTAGTCTGCACTCTGAATCTTCCTCTGGATTTCTCCTTGCTTTAGCTGATCCAACAGCTGATTGGAACGGTACCCTTTAACCCCGAAGTTATGTATTGTGATTTTCTCTTTAGATTTCTCTTCAAGCTCATCAACCAGATAACCGATATAGCCTTTTCCTGTATCATCCCCGGTTCCGCGAGTCAGCGAATCTCCAAGAGCGACAACCACCTTACCGTCTTTATGGGAAGAAACATCTTCAACTGGCTTTGCTGCTCAATCGCTCCCGACGCTTCATTGCTGAAAAATTGATTTTGGATTGTCCATCCAAGACCGAACAGCATTAATATTAATGACAGCACTGAAAAAATCAGTGTTAATCTAACCGAATACTTTTTCACCTGACCACCCTCGTTCCACTAATTGGTAAGCTTTATTTTATAATAATTTCGATCGGAATAAAAATGATAATACTGTGGCGATGTGCTGAATGTGGGTTTTTGCCGTTTTATACGGAACAAAAAGCGCAAGCGCCTCGTTCAGCCCCGACAAGCGCTGGAGGGCCGACCAGTGAAGTCGTTCTTTGACTTCATTGGGCGGACCGAAGCGACTCGAGGGGCTAGGCGCTGGAGCTGGATTAAGAAAACCTGGATAGTTATCCACATTGAAAATATTTTATAATTTCCTTAATTTCCTATTAAACAAAAAGCGCGCAGCTTTAATTGCTGAACGCGCTTTTAGATGGCAAATGCATGTTTCCCAATAGTTTTCACGACATCACGAGTGAAGATCCACTGGCTTGTCGCAGTCTCTGGATTATAGAAATAAAGACAATCAATTTTATTTTCATTTTCAAGGGCATCTTCAACGGCTTTAATTGCTTCTTCACCTGCCGGCTTATTGATTGCACCGTTTTGGACAGGTTGGAATGCGTTTCTTTGGTAAATAACTTCTTTTACCGTATCAGGAAATTGTTCGTGCTCCACTCGGTTCAGTACGACTTCTGCAACGGCAACCTTGCCTTCATAAGGCTCACCTTTAGCTTCCGCATGGACCAGGCGGGCTAGAAGCTTTACTTCTTCTTCCTTAATAAAGCGTTTATCCGTCACCGAAGACTCCTTCGTATCAACATCTACCTTTTTGGCTGTCAAAGTCTCAGCCGGCTTGTTCGTTTTCGTTGATTCTGCATAAACTGTATATGAACCAATAACTAATGTAAGAATTGTGACTAGCATAAGAATTTTTTTCATTGTAAACCTCCTGTTTTGGTTTATTAGACTGAACAGGCCCTATAACAGGCTAACAGGTTTACAATATTATCACACTAGTTAATGACTGGGTTAATTTTAAACTTCATACCAGCTCGGGTAAAAACTGTATTTATTATTACGAAATAAGGTTTATTCGTAAACTTTGTTACAAATTTAACATCAAATGGTATCTCAATTTATAAAGGAAGAATCAATTTGTTATCGAAAAAAGCGCACTCAAATTTTTAAGTGTGTGGATCCTCGCTGTCAGGATAAACAAGTCTGTGTGGTGATATTCAACAAAATCATCAATGATTCGCAAACCTTTCCAAAATCGCTCTATCAGTAAAAATGTGTATTTCTCGTCCCACTCAAACATGTTGATTCTCGCAAGCTCCTCAGCAAGCTGAGAAAAATGATACTCCTCGATCCACATCTTGACTTGATACAGTTTATCATGATCCAGAATCAATCCAGATTTACTGTTATAACTTTTTTGGACGAAATCCGCAAAACCCTTCATATTTTCCGCCAGCAGGTTGGCTTTTTGCATCTCGAAATTCACTCTCACCAACTCCTTCTATAAAACAAATATGTTTCAATCAGGAATTTTACAACTTCCAAACCTCTATTTGGATATTTATGTTAAAATAAAGAAAACGTCTAGGGGTCGTTCTTTATGAAATCAAATTTTCAAAGGAGAAAAATTCAACAGAAATATCGGGAAGAAGTTGGCAAGAAAACCGAAAAAGATCGCTTTTCTTTATTGATCAATATAATTTCTCTTGTTGTTATTGTGGTTTTTATTTTAAATCTTTATTTTGACTGGTTATAAACGAAAGGAGAAATGAACATGCTTTGGTTAGCATTGTTTTCCCCGTTAATTGTATTGGTTCCCCTAGCTTTTTATATGGATAGAAAAAAAGGAACTGGTGACCCGAAACTTGATTCGAAAAATCACCGAATTGAACAAGACCAGGCCTTGCATGACAAGTCTTTCATTTTTCCAGGCGGAAATGGTCCATCTGATAGCCAATAAGTCTTAAGCAAGCAAAAAAGCATCGTAATCGATGCTTTTTCAGTCTATATATTCAGCCATTTTCTTAAGCAATTCATAAGAATTCTCTGCAGTTACAAAGTCACCATTGACCATTGCATATGGAGACATCCTGCATTCCTTGCACCTGCTCTGGCATTCGAATTCCTTATACTCTACGTTTTTACGGCTCAAGAAATCATTGTAAGCAGCATAATTCTCTTCCTGTAAAAACTGCTCCAAATTCCGCTGGCAAAATTCAATCTTTGCTTTCTTTTGTTTGGAAAAAAGCTTCTGAATCATATTCATTTATGAAACTACCTTTCCTGAAAAAGTCCGCTGTAAAAAGCGATCCAAAACCATGTTGCCAAAAGGAATGAACGCAGCTGCAAGCGCACTAACGGCCCATAAAAACGACCATCTGACCTTAAATGTCGTATATATAATCATAAGAATATATAATACAAATAAAAAACCGTGCAAAGAACCTACGAACCGAACAGCCTCGGGAAAACCAGCCCAATACTTAAGCGGCATCGCGATGAACACAAGGATCAACAACGATCCACCCTCAAACAAACCCATTAAACGAAACCGGCTGATAGCTGTATTTTGCATACTTAACACCTACTTCCTAACCAAGAAATTATACCATTTTTTACGAGTAACTAAAAATACTAAATTCTAACACATAGCCAACTTACTATAATAGAAAGGGGGAATTAAAATGATTATCCATGAACGGGAAAATGAATTTGTCATGGTGGCCCAGCATGACCATGCTAAGGTTTCGCGGGACGCTGCACAATGTTGGAGATGTGAACATTTTCTCGGCATAGACAAGAAAGATTCGGTGGTTCTTGCCGTACGGGAACACGATCGGTGTTGGATTGAACCAGACAAAGAACCATTATGGAACGAACAAACCCAGCAGCCATACTCTTTTATGGATTATCCGGGAAGCCCGAAGCTTGCCTTTTATACAAAAGGAATCGACGAGATCGTCCAAATGGATCCATACGCCGGACTCCTGTGCAGCCTTCACTCCGCATCATTCCTGAAGGACGCAACAAGCATAATCGGGAAGAATTTTTGGATCGCGGAAAAACAAAGACAACAGAAGTTGCTCGAGGAATTAGGAATCGAAAAAGACCAGATGTTGTCCTTCCACTTAAATCTATTAAAATTCTGCGATAATCTGTCATTGTATATTTGTCTTAATGACCCCGGAACGCCAAAATCCCAGGAGCACTATTTTTACCGAAATGGCTTTCCGCAAAGATTTTCATTCGCAAACAATGAACACATCCATGCAGAGTGGCTTGATCAAGAAACAGTATCACTGTCACTTTCGCCATTTAAGAAAAATCTCCATGTCAGACTGCCCTATAAAGCTGTTAATAAGAAACTCATCAAAGAAATTGGGTTAGCTGCAGCTTATTACGAAAGTCCAGTTTGTTGGAGAGACGTTACATTTGTCTGAAAATCTGCCCGGAGAACATCACCGTGCAGATTTTTTATTACATAACTTAACGATTTGTCAGCAGAATTTTAAACAAATGTAATCAAATCGCATATAAACTGAAATCTAACTATGGGATAATGACTACTTCACTATAAAGATGGAATAGATGTTGGTGGTGGTAAAATGGCAGTAAAAAAGCGAAAAGTCAGATGGTCCCGAGTATTTGTGGCACTGATGATTCTTGGAATCTTTATGGTTGGTCTGGTTACCATATTCCAGTACATTGAAGGAACATATAAAGCAATAAATCAACCTTTTAAAAAAGCAGAAGCAGATTCGTTTCAAGGAGAAAGTGATACTAAAGAAGAAGTGAACGTCCTTTTACTAGGGAGTGACTCACGCGGGGAAAAAAGTGCACGAACGGACACAATCATGGTTGCACATTACAACCCACAATCAAACAATGTAAAACTAATTTCACTAATGCGGGATATGTATGTCTCCATCCCCGGATATGGGAAGCAAAAACTAAATGCAGCCTATTCCCTTGGCGGAACCGAATTACTAAGGCAAACGATTAAGAACAATTTTGAGTTAGACATCCATCATTATGCCATCGTTGATTTTAAAGGGTTCGAAAAAGCAGTCGACCTCCTCGTTCCCGAAGGAATAGAAGTAGACATACCTTATGAAATGTCCGATGGAATAGATATGACATTGGAAAAAGGAGCCCAACTGCTGCATGGAGAGGAACTGCTAGGATATGTACGTTTCCGCCAGGATCGATTAAGTGACTTTGGACGAGTCCAGCGGCAGCAAGAAGTGATTTCAAAATTAAAAGACGAAGCCGTAAGTCTTAATAGCGTGACCAAGTTACCTGAAATGCTCGACCTTTTACACACTCACATTGATACAAATATCGACTCCCCCACGCTTTTAGCCATTGGAAAAGACATATTGACGAATCAAGGCGGAGAAATGCAAACAATACGGATCCCGGAAGACGGCAGTTTTGAAAATACCTACCAGGACGGAATTGGTGAAGTGTTGGAGGTGGATTTTGATCAGAATAAGGAAGCACTTGAGGAATTTTTAGAGCAAGAATGACAATAATATACGGACCAGCATCATTCTAAAAATAATGCCTTGCTCTATTTTAAGAGCAAGCATTTATAGTCTAAGAAGTCGTTATTCCATTACATATAAAAAAACGCACGTTCAATATATATTGGGTAGGACTGCGCGGAATCGAACCCACCTGACCTAGTTTGCTAACATCTACATTAAAGAGCCTTATCGTCAACTGTATTCAAATAAGCTTCAATCTCATCAATCACAGATTTCACACAACCATCTTCAAATGGAGAAATTAAGTTCGCTTG
>NZ_BAUW01000011.1 GCF_000517385.1 Mesobacillus boroniphilus JCM 21738
AATTAGGGAGGAATCGTACCCTTATGCAGGGTGACCGGTCCCTATAAGGGTACAATTAGAGTGGAATCGTACCCTTATGCAGGGTGACCGGTCCCTATAAGGGTACAATTAGGGAAGAATCGTACCCTTATGCGCCGTTTTTAGTCCTCATAAGATGCTTATAAAATCTAAGCACGCCTTATTAAGAGTTCAAGCATTAAAAATATGATTAAAGTCGCTGGGCGCATTATAACTTTAATTTTTTCAATACGATTCTTTCGATTGTTTTCCAAGGGAGATAGTTCTTTAATTGAAGCATGGTCTTGACTCCTTGTCCGATAGGGTACCTCAGGTTTGGTGTGCTTTCATTTAAAGCAATTGTTGCTGCAAGCCTGGCAACATCGAGTGGATCTCCATAAGAATCTTGCCCGGCTGTTAATGTTTTCATTATCGAATCCTTCAGCAATTCATATGGTGAATCATTTGGCAGTGATACATTTTCGATGCTTTGCCAGATGTTTGTTTTGTAAGAACCCGGTTCGATAAGGATTACATCAATTCCAAAGGGTTTTAGCTCGAGCCTTAAACTTTCGCTGTATCCTTCAAGAGCATGTTTTGATGCAACGTAGGCAGACAACCCGGGGAATCCAAATCTGCCGCTGATGCTGCTCATATTGATGATTTTACCCGATCTCTGCCTGCGCATGACGGGAAGGACAGCCTGCGTGACAGCAATAACACCAAAGAAGTTCGTTTCAAATTGACTTCGATATTCATCCACTGTAAGTTCCTCAGAAAATCCACCCTGAGCATATCCCGCATTGTTGACGAGCACATTTACAGAAACAAGGGATTGCACAAACACTTTAAATTTCTCGATTGATTCTTGCATAGTAACATCCAATGGAAAAACAATTATCTTATCTGCCACATTTTCAGCGGCTGCTAGTTTTAGCAAGTGTCCTTTTTTATTGAGGTTTCTCATTGTTGCGATCACCTGAAAACCTGATTTTGCCAACTCGATGGCGATCAATTCACCAAATCCGCCTGAGGAGCCTGTTACAATGGCTGTTTTCAAATATTTCACCTTCTTAACTGTCTTTTTTACTATATTACAGTTAAAAAATTATTTTGAATATGAACTTATGTATCTTTCTAGCATTCATGGAAAAAATCTAATACTGTGGATTTTCCATGAAAAGGAGCATGCTTATGACGAAGTTAGAAGCGCTCAAAGTCCTCAATCTCATTGAAAAAGTTTATCCGCTTATAACATTGAAGAGTGAAACGATTCTTATGTGGATGGCCAAATGTGAGTCAATGGATTACAGCAAGGTGTTAAATAACCTGGCCGTTCATATAAGGAGTAATCCCTTTCCTCCCGCAGTAAAGGAGATCTTAGGGAAATCTTCTAATGATGGCATACATTTTGAGTGGTTAGAGGAATATTCAATTAGACCAGAAAAGACAAAAGATTTTTGCAAATAGCAAATTTTTAGTGAGAAAACTAATAATTGCGTTTGATATTCGATAAGTCGGGTAATTTTTCAGATGAAAATTAAGATTCATTAGTTAAAGGAGGTAATGGGCATTTAGAAAAGTTTCCACCAGTTAACGTTGTATAAAAAATTATCAACAAATATTATTACCTGGTCTTAATGAGTAAAACATTGATAAATCAGGGTTTTAGGGAAGGGTTTTATCGAAACATGACATTTGTCATGTGTCATACATGACACCTGCTACTGCACAGAATCATTTCCCTTATTTATAATTTGGTTAACTAACAAATCCGAAAGGGGAATTTATATCAAGATGGCAAATCACAACGCAAAAGAACTTAGAAAACAGGTCGCCCCTTATGAAAGCTCTAACATTAAAGATAGTATTATTCAAATAATCAATACGGTCATTCCATTTTTAGTTTTATGGTTTCTGGCCTACCAAAGCCTTGAGATTTCCTATTTATTAACTATTGGAATTGCTGTCCTTGCAGCTGGTTTCATGATCAGGATCTTCATTATCTTCCATGACTGTACGCACCATTCATTCTTTAGAAATCGTACAGCAAACAAAGTGGTTGGTACACTCACAGGAGTTTTGACATTGTTCCCTTATAGCCAATGGGGACATGAACATTCTGTTCATCATGCAACGAGCAGCAACTTGGACAAGCGAGGGACAGGGGACATCTGGGTCCTGACAGTCGATGAATATATGGCTGCCCCAATGTGGACGAAACTCGCGTACAGACTGTATCGTAACCCTTTTGTGATGTTTGTACTAGGCCGATTTATATCGTTTTGATCACGAACCGTTTTAATCGTAAAGGTGCAAGGATGAAGGAGCGCCTGAACACTTATTTAACGAATGTGTTGATTTTCGGAATTTCTGGTCTTATGATTTGGGCAATTGGCTGGAAGGCATTCTTAATGGTTGAAGGTCCAATATTCTTCATTGCTGGAATGTTTGGCATTTGGCTATTCTATGTACAGCATACATTCGAAGATTCATATTTCGAAGCTGATAAAGATTGGGAATACGTGAGAGCTGCGGTAGAAGGAAGCTCTTATTATCAACTGCCTAAGGTACTCCAGTGGATAACAGGCAACATTGGATATCACCATGTACACCATCTAAGCCCGAGTTCCCAATTATAAACTTGAAGATGTCCACAAGAATACGAAGCCTTTACAGAATGTCCCGACAATAACACTTTCTACAAGTTTAACATCGCTGAAATTCCGTTTATGGGATGAACGGAAAAAGCAGTTTATCAGCTTCAAGGAAATGAAGGCATATGAGCGAAACAGTAAATTGACGACTCAGACAAAGCCTGAACTATAAAATCAACTCCCCTTATTCCAGGATCGGATCACTCCAGGGATAAGGGGAGTAATTTTTTGTGAGCTGACAAATTTTCTTATGTTAAAATAAAATCAGTTAGATAAAAAGCAGAGGTTCTGATATGATTAAAAAATTTCTCAATTCACTTAGAAGTACGGGGATATCACCATACATTTGGACGATTCTTGGTATATTGCCTTTTTACTTCATATGGCAGCAACCAACAACAATCGGCAAAGTGGTCGGCATCATTCTGACTCTATTGTTCTTTCTCGTCTACTGGGTGGCCTTTGTTTCGAAAGGCTGGACGGTTTATCTTTGGACTGGTATTTTAATAGGAATTTCCATAGCGTCAACAAGTTTGTTCAGTTACATATATTTCGCTTTTTTTATCGCGTATTTTATCGGGAATATTAAAGACCGGATTCCATTCCTTGTACTATATTTCATCCATCTGGTAGGAACATCAATCGTGATTAACTTAGAAATTGTCCTTAAGGAGGACTTTTTCATCAGACAGCTGCCAATCATTGTGATTGTATGGATCGGTGTCATACTACTACCGTTTAGTATCCATAACAGAAATGAAAGAGGAGAGTTGGAAGAGAAACTGGAGGATGCGAACAAACGGATTTCAGATTTGGTAAAAATTGAAGAGCGACAGAGGATTGCCCGTGATTTACATGATACCCTCGGTCAAAAATTGTCCCTGATAGGACTCAAAAGTGACTTAGCACGGAAGTTAATCAATAAAGATCCAGAACTGGCAAAAGAAGAATTGAAGGATGTCCAGCAGACGGCGAGGACCGCACTAAATGAAGTGAGAAAAATGGTTGCCGAAATGAGGGGGATCCGGGTCCGCGACGAATTGGTACATGTCAGCCAAATGTTAAATGCTGCTGAGATCAAGTTTATCTGGGATGAAGAGGAATTCAATCTCAACAATGTATCCTTGCTGTCAGAAAATATTCTGAGCATGTGTTTAAAAGAAGCAGTTACGAACATAGTAAAGCATAGTGAAGCATCAACCTGCAGCATCTCCATAAAGCAAACAGAGAAGGAATTGGTTGCAGAAGTAAGCGATAATGGGGTCGGAAATATAACAGATGAGGACCTATATAAGGGCAGTGGACTTCATGGCATGAGAGAACGTCTCGATTTCGTGAATGGCACCCTTGATATATTTTCTCGGGACGGTACGACTCTGTTAATAAGGATACCTAAAGTATTAAAACAAACTGGCAGGGAGGACCTGGTATGATTCGGATTGTCATCGCGGAGGACCAGCGCATGCTGCTGGGAGCATTAGGCTCCCTGTTGAATCTTGAGAATGATATGAAAGTCGTGGGAAAGGCGAGCAATGGAGAGGAAGCTGTCGCGCTTGCGAAAGAGCTTAAGCCGGATATCTGCGTAATGGATATTGAAATGCCTGGAAAAACTGGCCTGGAAGCGGCTGAAGAATTGAAGGGGCTGGGATGCAAAATTATAATTCTAACGACATTTGCACGTTCTGGATATTTTCAGCGAGCGCTGAAAGCTGGTGTGAGTGGGTATTTGCTGAAGGATAGCCCGTCTGAGGAGCTTGCAAGTTCGATTCGCAGTGTAATGGGTGGAAGACGTGTTTACGCACCCGAACTCATGGACGATGTATACAGTGAAGAAAATCCGTTGACTGATCGGGAAATGGAAGTGCTTGAGCTTGTAGCCGATGGGAAAAATACGAAGGAAATCGCGGGTCAACTCAGTATCACGACAGGCACAGTACGAAATTATATTTCAACAATCCTGGATAAGCTACAAGTTACCAACAGGATTGAAGCAATCACTCAGTCAAAGGAAAAAGGATGGTTTAAATAGTAAAAAGAGCCTGAAAATCAGGCTCTATTTATTTATAAAATACCTTATCAATATTGTACTTTGCTTTAAGTACGTTGATTGCATAGGTTTCATAGATTTCTCTGTCTATAGGATCGACCACGGTAATGACAGCAATCTTATTGACTTCATGACGATGGTTTTTAATAGGGGAAACATTATCCTCGAAATGTTTTTTTACGCGAGGTCTAAGCTTACGCGCTTTCCCCACAAACATCAATTCATCGTCTGCGTCGAAGAACATGATGATCCCGCCTTTATCCCTTGGAATCCTGTGGTAATCGGTAAAACCATATTCACTGCTGATGACCGCTTCAACCTTTTCACCTAATTGCTTGCTTCGTGTAATGACTACATCTGGTGCAGGCAGTTCAATCTTAATCACTAATAATCACTTCCTATTCTTCAATTAGTAAATCGTACCACAGCCAAATATGAAAATCCACATATTATTATTTTACCCAAACAGAAAGTGCCTGACCCCAAAATGGATAAGCTTCAATCAATATAAAACTTGATATTTTCTTGCCCAAAAAGCAATAATGAGAAGGATGGCTGGTATAATTCAGCCTATTAAAGAAAGCAGGGATTGAATTTGAATCAATTTAGATCTTTAGGTATTTCAGAACAGCTTGCAGACACACTAAACCAACAGGGAATTTCCGAGCCTACACCAATTCAGGCGAAGGCAATACCGTTCTTGCTCAATGGCAAGGATGTCATTGCGCAGTCACAGACGGGTACAGGGAAAACCTTTGCTTTCGTTCTGCCAATCCTGGAGAAAATCGATATCGAGAAATCATATATTCAGGCACTGATCGTTACACCTACAAGAGAGCTTGCGTTGCAGATTACCCATGAAGTTAAAAAACTGCTTGAGGGAAAAGATGGAATAAATGTTCTTGCTGTCTACGGGGGACAGGATGTCGAATCACAACTGAAAAAGCTAAAGAAAAACATCCATATCGTCATCGGTACCCCTGGAAGATTGCTTGACCATATCCGCAGGGAAACAGTCGATTTTTCCAAAGCAGCTTTTCTTGTACTTGATGAAGCAGATCAAATGCTTCATATCGGGTTCTTGAACGAGGTCGAAGAAATAATCAAGCAGACCCCCAAAACAAGGCAAACATTACTCTTTTCCGCGACAATGCCGAACGAAATCAAAAGGTTGGCTAAACAACATATGTACAAGCCTGAATACATCCAGGTTGAGAAAACCCAGGCTCCGCTCGAAAACATCAAACAAATTGCCATTAGCACAACCGACAGGGCAAAACAAAATGATTTAATAGAATCACTTAGCTTGTATCAGCCGTTTTTAGGTGTGATTTTCTGCAGGACGAAAAGAAGGGTCAGCAAGCTGAATGACGCTTTGAAAGCAAACCATATCAATTGTGATGAGCTGCATGGAGACCTCTCTCAGGCAAAAAGGGAACAGGTCATGAAAAAGTTCCGTGAAGCAAAAATTCAATACCTGATTGCTACCGATATTGCGGCAAGGGGGCTAGATGTTGAAGGAGTCACACATGTTCTCAATTATGACATCCCTCTGGATACAGAAAGCTACATCCACCGAATCGGCCGCACGGGCAGGGCAGGAAGTGAAGGCTCGCGATAACGTTTTATTCGCCAAAAGATAGACCGTTGTTGGACCAGATTGAAACGGAGCTCAATATTAGAATCGAAAAGAAAAATATGGGGAACACAAAAAAAGGTGTAACCCGAACAGATGAAAATAATGCCGGTAATAAAAGCAAGCGGAGATCAGGTGATTACAAGGGAAAGAATTCCAGATCCAGAAGACGAAATGATAAAAAGCCTGAGAGGGATCACCGGGGTGAAAAAATAAGTAAAGAGCCAGTTTCCCGGAGACGAACAGAAGATAGACGTGAAGCTCGGTACGGCGGGCCGGTCCTTAGGGATAGGGAACAGCCATCATCAAGGCATGAACGAAGAAGCTTTCCTGAAGGACAGCAATTAAGTTCACCTCGTACGGGTGGAAGAAATACGGAAAATCCTTCAACCCGTCTTGGTGATGAACGAAGAAGTCGAGAAAAACCTAAACATCAGGAACTGGGAAGAGAGAGAAGGAACTCCAGCTCACCTGGAAGCCGAACAACAAAAAGTAGCGGTTCAAGAAACCGAAGGAGCAGGTAGTATACACTAAAATAGACCACGGATATGCGGTCTATTTTAGTGTTCAAGCAACGCTTGTCGTGGCTGACCAAGGCGCTTCCGCTTTTATGTTAATGTTGTTTATTTGGAAGCTTGTCGCTTGGATTTTCTTTTCCCTGCCTCTTTTTATTTTGTTCGTCTTTCCTCTGTTTATCATGAAGCTTCTGAACAAATTCGTGGGTATTCTCCATTACAGTACCTCCTGTTATAAATGACTCGTCGTTACTTTTTCCATTACCGATTCAATTCATTCATGTAATTTAAACACCGTTATAGTAAAATAATGATTATATTCAAGAATGTCTGGAGTGATTAAAATTGCGAATTGAAGATATTTATGAAAATCTGCCGCAGCTAGAAACAGAGCGCCTGATTTTAAGGAAAATCAGGCGGGAGGATATTGATGATATACATATTTATGCTTCCAACCCGGAGGTATCAAAATATGTCTTCTGGGAAGCGCATGAAACAAGGGCGGCCACTGAGGAATATGTGAAAAGGATTCTTTCTCTATATAAAGAAAGGAAAATTGCTCCGTGGGGCATCCACTATAAAGAGGACAACAAACTTATTGGCACCGTTGACTTTGTTTCCTGGCAGCCACAACATAAAACTGCAGAAATCGGTTACGCTCTCTCCATGGAATACTGGGGGAGAGGAATTGCAACGGAAGCAGCCAAAGAGTTGATAAGATACGGAATGAATGAAATGGAATTAGTAAGGATTCAGGCAAAAGCCCTTGTTACAAACAAAGGTTCAGAACGTGTTATGGAAAAAGCTGGAATGAAATTCGAAGGCATCTTAAGAAAATTTATTTATTTCAAAGGTGTCCATCATGACGTAAAGATGTATTCAATTATAAAAGAGGACGCTTCACTTTGAGCGCCTTTAGATATCTTTTTCGAAAATATAAACTTTGGCATTTTCAGGCCTATTAAATTTGGGGCCTGAAAATCCTCTTTTTAGTAACTCCTTCCTCATGAACATCATGATTCCACCGTGGCCGACAATCAAAATATCCTCACCCTGAACTAGTGCTTCATCCAACACTCTGTTTATACGCGAGATGACTTCTTTTTTACTTTCCTTTTGTGATTTATGTCCCAAAAACCAGGCAAGTCTGATTAAAGTGACATGAAGCCAGAGAGGCAGGCGCATTTCGGTATGCATGACTGGGTATAGTGACATCTCCCGCAAGTCCTCAAAGAGAATAATATTTCCTTCAAAAGCCCTGGATGCAGTAATTTTCGCTCTCTCTAAATCACTTGAGTAACATTTAGTCCACTTTTGTCCCTGATGATCGATATCAACTTCCTCGATTCTTGATTCATTATACTCCTGTTGCCAAATAAGAAGCTCTTGGGAGGTGACAAGCTTTTTTGGATAGCCCAATGAGACTTTAAAATGACGTAACAATCCGATTTTCATTTTTAATCACCCTAATCAATGTAGTATTGTTATTAATTCACCAGATGTCTCCCGAATACCTTCAAGAATTATCCGGGATAGTTCAAGCGAAAATAGGAACTTTAAAAGTAGGAGGTGTATAGATTGCCAAGAGGAAAAGAACTTGAACAGCTGCCAATGGCTAATACTATGCCTGGTGCGGGGAAAGAACGCAGTAAGTTTGATCGTGATGTATTAACCGGGATTAACACCGATGTGAGAGATGTGAGACCCATTCCAGCAAAAGTGAAACAAGAAAATCAGAAGTAATAACTAAAGTTAACTTGAAGGTTTGAGCCTTCAAGTTTTTCTTTAAGTAGAGTCTAAAATTCAACTTTTAATCGAAACAAGGTTGATATTATGCTTAAACCATTATATTATTAAGTCGGAAACGTAAACGTTTACGTAAAGGGTTTGATAGTTAATGAGTTATACCATAAAAGACGTAGCAAAACATGCAAATGTCTCGATTGCTACTGTATCAAGGGTCCTCAATGGTCAGGGCGGTTATTCAAAAGCAACAGAAGATAAAGTCCATCTTGCGATAAAAGAGCTAGGCTACCAGCCAAACGCATTTGCCCGAGGTTTAATCAGTAATAAATCCAATACAATAGGAATCCTTTTCCCAGAAGTTTCGAGCCAATTTTCTTCCAAAATCCTTCGAGGTGTTGAAGAAGCAGCCCATCGTCTCGATTCGAGCGTGATTGTCTGCAATACGGCATCACATGGACAGAGAACGATGAAGTACTTACAGCTTTTAACCGAAAAAAGGATTGACGGTATCCTGTTTGTTAGTGAAATGATAACTGAAGAGTATTATAAAAAGATTGAGTCAATGCAGGTACCGGTTGTTCTTATCTCGACTGAATCCTATCAGTATCCATTGCCTTACGTAAAAGTTGATGATAAACATGCGGCCTTCACCGCGACTGATTATTTGGTAAAAATGGGGCATAGTAAAATCGGAATGATCAGTGGAAATAAAGATGACATAATAGCTGGCCAGCCGCGAATAGACGGCTTTAAGCAAGCGTTAGCTCAAAGAGGACTAGCCATTAAAGATGAAAATATAATCCACTCAAATGGATTTTCATTTAATGATGGTTTTACTGGTTTGCGGAGACTCCTTGAACAATCCCCGGATTTGACTGCATTATTTGCCGCCAGCGATGCATTGGCCCTAGGAGCGATATCTGCTGCTTATAAGCTTGGCATTAAAATACCCGAGAACCTTTCAATAATCGGCTATGATAATTTACCTATTGCAGAGATGGCGATTCCGCCGCTTACAACAGTTGCTCAGCCATTGGAAGAAATGGGTATTGTTGCAGCAGAAATGCTATTTACGATGATGAACCAAGGTAGAAGAGTTGAAAGCAGGATTATGTCTCACTCTGTTATTGAACGGGAAAGCGTGAAAAAAGTTAATCTTACATGATGCGTAAACGTTTACTAAGACAGTCATAACATTGATTTTTTCTTCGCAGACTCATTCTGATACCCATATTTATCTTGGAATAGGAGCTCTTTTAGGGAGATTTTTGAATGAGGAATGAATTAACTTTCATGATAGCAACAAATTTTAAATAAGAGAGCCTTTTACTAAAGAAATTAGTTTGGAGTGGTTTTTTTGAAAAAGCATTGGTGGAAAGAATCAGTCATTTATCAAATATATCCGAGAAGCTTCATGGATTCCAATGGCGACGGGATTGGTGATATTCCTGGGATCATCTCAAAGCTTGACTATTTAAAAGACCTGGGAGTAGATGTCATTTGGCTCTCACCAGTTTACAAGTCTCCAAATGATGATAATGGTTATGATATAAGTGATTATCGTGAAATCATGGATGATTTTGGAACGATGGCAGACTGGGAGCTTCTATTAAAAGAAATGCATGACAGAGGTTTGAAGCTGATCATGGACCTTGTCGTTAACCATAGTCTGATGAACACCAGTGGTTTGTTGAATCTAGAAAATCGAAAGATAATCCATATCGTGACTATTACATTTGGAGACCTGGAAAGGATGGAAAAGAACCGAATAACTGGCAGTCAACATTCAGTGGTTCAGCCTGGCAGTTCGATGAAAATACCGGGGAGTACTATCTGCATATTTTCAGTAAAAAACAACCGGATTTGAATTGGGAAAACTCTAAACTTCGCCAGGAAGTGTATGACATGATGAAATTCTGGCTGGATAAAGGCATAGATGGGTTCAGGATGGATGTTATCAACTTCATTTCGAAAGTAGATGGCCTTCCTGATGCTCCAAACCCTGAAGGGAAAAAATATGTTTCTGGAAGCAGATATTTCATGAATGGTCCTAAAATTCATGATTACCTGCAGGAAATGCATAGAGAAGCACTTGCTCAATATGATGTAATGACAGTGGGTGAAATGCCGGGTGCCAATGTTGAAGAGGCTAAGCTTTACACAGATGATTCCAGAAACGAATTGAATATGGTATTCCAATTCGAGCATGTGGACCTGGATTCAGGTCCTGGAGGAAAATGGGATCTTAAACCTCTTAAGCTAACCGATTTAAAAAACAACTTCACTAAATGGCAAAAGGGTCTCGAAGATATTGGGTGGAACAGCCTTTACCTTAATAATCATGACCAGCCAAGGATGGTATCACGATTCGGTGACGATAAGGAATACCGGGTGGAGTCGGCCAAAATGCTTGGAACTTTCCTTCATATGCTGAAAGGAACTCCTTATATTTATCAAGGGGAAGAAATCGGGATGACAAATGTACGATTTGATTCCATCGAAGAGTACAAGGATATTGAAACCCTTAATATGTACAACGAGAAAGTGAACCAAAATGGAGAAGATCCTGCGAAGGTGATGGAGTCGATCTATGTAAAAGGACGCGACAATGCCCGGACTCCTTTCCAATGGGATAATAGCGAACATGGAGGATTTACGACCGGTAGCCCATGGCTTCAGGTAAATCCAAACTATACGGCAATTAATGCAAAGCAAGCTGTGGAAGATGAAAGTTCCATTTACCACTATTACCGAAAGCTAATCAATCTTCGTAAAGAGCAACCGGTCATTGTCCATGGCAGCTATGACATTCTCGTTCCTGAGGATGAGAGTTTATATGTTTATACAAGAACACTGGATTCGCAAAAATTACTTGTCTTATTGAATTTTACAAATGAGAATCAGATCTTTGATGTTCCGGCTGACCTGCAAGGCAAGAAAAATACAATATTAATTTCAAATTATGAAGTAAACACAGAATACGGATCTTCCATTTCATTGAAGCCGTATGAAGCAATTGTATACCTGATCCAGGATTAATCTTTTAAAAGGCTGCTATTTTGCAGCCTTTTTTATGGATTAGGAAATTAAGGAAATTATAAAATGTTTTCAATGTAGATAACTATAATGGGTTTTCTTAATCCAGCTCCAGCGCCTAGCCCCTCGAGTCGCATGTCTAGTTTCGCCTCCTAGAAACTCCGAAACTTCAACTCCGCCGGCAGAAGCAAAAAGCGCTTCTTTGTCGGAGTCTCCAGTTTCTGCGTTTCTGAACAGTCGGCTATACATTTCGATTTCAGTCCGCCCAATGAAGTCAAAGAACGACTTCACTGGTCGGCCCTCCAGCGCTTGTCGGGGCTGAACGAGGCGCTTGCGCTTTTTGTTCTTTTTTATCAAAATGTATAAAACTTAGACTAAAGTCGTAGAAAATATCAAGCTTCTCTATGAGGTATGGTTTTCTTCAAAATCTTAAGATAAAAACAAGAAGAAAACTAAGGAGGAAGTTGAACATGATAAAAAATAAAGTAGTAATGATTACAGGTGTAACCCAGGGATTAGGAAAAGCACTGATGCTTAGGTTCGCAAAGGGTGGCGCGAAGCTGGCTGTTTGCGCTCGAAGGGAAAAAGAACTTGAAGTAGTAAAAAAAGAAGCGGAATCTTATGGGGCAGTGGTGCTGGCAATAACAGCTGATGTATCGGTGCCGCGCGAAGCTGAAAAGTTTGTTGCCCAGACACTTGAAACATTCGGACAAATTGATGTCCTGATCAATAACGCCTCAATCCTGGGGCCCAGTCCAATGCCACTACTGATGGATTATCCTGAGGAAGATTTCGCTGAAGTCATCAAGGTGAACAGCATCAGCCCTTTCATGATAACAAGAAGGGTACTACCTGCGATGCTTATACAAGGTGAAGGATCAGTTATAAATGTAACTTCAGAAGCTGGCCATTCTAGGAAAAAATAAGGAACGGAACCACCCATTGTGTTTTCCGTTCCTTATTTTTTATTTCCCATTTTTTTACTATAGTAAGAAAGCTTATTCGGTATTTTCTCATGATTGTATAAATGAGATAGTATACAACCATCCCGAAAAGAATGATATTAATGATCATTCCTATGAAAAAACGGCACCTAAATGGATTACGGCATCTAATCCATGAGAGGGCAAACCCGCTGCCGAGGGAAAGATACCATAAGGTAAAAGGGTTTCACCGACTATAACATTCAAATAAAATAAGAACGGGAAAAGCCAAATGAGTGCTACACCGCTAATGAAACCGGCTATCGGATTCCCTTTGAAGAGTTTGGCCCCCACGGTCGAAAGTATAGGCCCCATGCCGAATGATGGGATGAAGTGGATTAAAAAACCAAGGGTAAACCCTAAAGATACATTATGTGCGTTCTCTTTTATTCTAAATAATTTTATAAGAAGGAATTTTAGTCTACGCAAGTTCTTATTGATCATAATTCACCAGCCCCAAATTAGTATACAATTTGATGAATCATTTTAATACCCTCTTTGTCAAATTACTTCCATGCAGATATATTCTTTGAATTTCAGAAAAGAATTTTCTCGTTAACCTCTACTCATAATGAGAAAAAATGATATAGTTAAACTATATTTTCGGCGATTCTATAATAAAATAAACATGATTATTAGGTGACTGGGGTAAAAATAGGCATAAGCAGAATTGAGAAAAAGTTCGGAGAGTGATGACAACTGATGCGGTTTACAAAAATGATTCCCAATATGTTCACGCTTGGGAATCTGTATTGCGGTTTTCTATCAATTGGATTTGCGGCTAACGGCCAATTCAACAATGCAGCGATATTAATTTTAATAGGCATGATGTTGGACAGCATGGACGGAAGGCTGGCGAGGATGCTTAAAGCGGACAGCCAGCTCGGTAAGGAGCTTGATTCACTGGCAGATATTGTCACATTTGGTGTAGCGCCATCGTTCCTGGTTTATTATACATACTTTTATCAATTCGGATTATTGGGCTTGATGGTAGCGGGACTATTCCCGTTATTCGGAGCTTATCGCCTGGCGAGGTTCAATATCAGTACTGATAAATCTTCGCTTAATTACTTTATTGGGGTGCCTATCACCGCCGCTGGCGGAATTATGGCCATCCTCACGTTATTTGGTAATTTGATTCCAAATATCGTTACTACAGTTGTCTTTACGGCACTGAGTTTCTTAATGGTAAGCAGAATCAGGATTCCAAGCTTCAAGGAAGTTCCGCTCCCTAAGTATGGAACAATCGTGACAATTTTCCTCGGATCATTGTTGTTCGTCATTTGGAAAGGGACATACAGCCAATTTCCTTACTTGATTTATATCGCAACTCCGCTCTATGTAGCGTATTTGGCCTATCGATTTGTAAAGGGAAAAAATAAGAATAATATTGATTAGTATAAGAAAAGCGTAAGCGTCTTGGGCAGCTCCGACAAGCGTTGGAGGTCCTGACAGTGAAGTCGTTCTTTGACTTCATTGGCAGGACCGAAACGACTCGAGCTGCTCCAAGCTAACGCTTCTCGCAAGATACTCCCGGAAGCAATTTCAGGATGAAAACTGGCTAGACGCTGGAGCTAGACACTAATCTTAGTGGGAAAACTGTATACTTTCTTACAAAGTTAAAAAGCCTTTGCTATTTCAGCAAAGGCTTTTCACATTAATGTTTATTAATTTCTGGACGAGTTGTTAAATGCACGTGATACGTCTTCTTTTATATCACCAGCTGTTTCTTTCAGTTTTCCTTTTCCCTTATCTAGGCGGCCTTCAGCTTCCATAGATTCATTGTCGGTCAGTTTGCCGAATTGCTTCTTGGCTTCACCCTTCACCTGGTCAAATGCGCCTTTTGATTGCTTGTCATTCATAATTTTGGCCTCCTTTATTTAGGTATATTCCTTTATACCCTTTAAGATTGATGGCAAACTATTAAGTGTATATGATGAAAGGGGGGAATCTGAAATGAAGGATCATATCATGACTGTATTGAGTCAAATTGAAAAAGAATATGAGGTAAAAATACTTTATGCATGTGACGCCGGGAGCAGAGCGCTGGGATTTGCTTCAGGAGACAGTGATTATGATATCCGCTTCATTTATATTCATAAAAAAGATTGGTATTTATCAATAGATCAGCATAGGGATGTTATCGAAATACCAAAAAAGATCCGCTATCCATTATTGTTGATCCCAAATTAGATGTCGTCGGATGGGAACTTACCAAAACACTCAGGCTATTCCGCAAATCTAATCCTTCCTTGCTCGAATGGCTTAATTCCAAACATGTATATTTCCTTAACACTTGCCTGGTCGAAAAATTAAAGTTGATGCAGGATTCAGTCATTTCGCAAGTACCATACATAAACCATCACCTAAACCTGGCAAAAAGAAATTTCAATGAGCTTAAAAAGAAGAAGGAGTGGAGGGGGAAGGTATATCTATATATTCTCAGGTCAATCCTGTCAGCTAAATGGTTACAAATACATAGGCAAATACCACCAGTCGATTTCACGGAACTTTTAAGCATATTAGAAAACGCACTTGTAAAAAGGGAAGTGAAGGACTTACTTTGGAAGAAACAAAGCGGGGAACAATATTTAACTGAGAAAAACATGATTCTTAATGACTTCATAGAACAAGAAATTGAACTGCTTGCCAGTTATGCTAAATTTGCAAGTCAAAAACTTGACGACCCTACAAAAGAACTTAACGAATTATTTCAAGTAACACTTAAGGAAGTCTGGGAGTAATCCGCTTTTTGTTTGTAAGTGTTCTCTGTAATTCAAATGAATTTGGCCGGACTGCTTATGATGCAGTTCCGGCCATTTTTATTTCATTATTTCAACCTGGTCACCAGTTCGCAGGCCAGCCGCGTTAGCTTCATCAGTATCAATGTGCATATCAAGAGCGTAGGAATCTTTCACCCTTATAAGTACTTGATTGAGTAAACTTCCTTAACGGACCAAGAATCCTGACTGCGGAAAATTCCCCTTTTTGACCAATGACTCTTACTGTTTCATTCGCAGCAAATTACCCTGGCTGTGAAAGCTTTTTACCATTGGGCTTTTCCTTTCCGATTCCTTTTTGGAACCCGGTTACCAGATAAACGGGGAGAGCTGCCAAAGGGAACCCTTCCGTATGTAAATAAACGATAAGAACACTAATTAAGGCTGCAACAATCCACCCAATTAACTTGAAAGAATAACCCGCGGTCGCGATAAATAAGAGAATAGTCCAGCTTAATTCATTACTTCCATAAAAATAAACAGCAGTCTCAACCAGGATCAATAATGCAGCAGAGAAAATCAGTTGATTAAAAAAACGCTTACATGAAATCTTAATAAATTTGCTGTCAGTGATATTCTAACAGCTGCAATGATTAATAAAAAAATCGCGCTCAGCTTGCTCACTCCTACATTTGGATCATACTTCTATTTTACTATCTTTTTGTAAAATAGATAGGATGTTTTTATTATGCTTGTTGATTACAGCTCCTGTCCGCTTTTAACAGAATAATTCTCCATTCATCTTTAACTCAGGCAAATTTTGAAATAATTATCGGCAAGTAAGGAAAGATAAAGTTATCATTAGTGCATTGGGGTGTAAAAATGGAGGACAAGACAAAAATCCGCCTGACTGCGGCCGAAATGTCCAGTTTGTGGTCGCAATATATAAATGATACAGTCTCTGTTTGTGTTTTGAGTTATTTCCTGAACAACTTAGACGACAAAAAGGTAAAGGAAATCGTGGAGTTTGCTCTCGGCGCATCACAAAAAAACATTTCACTTTTAAAAGAGATTTTTGATCGTGAAGATTTTCCCTACCCAATTGGTTTCACAAAGAAAGATGTGAATATCCATTCTCCACGGCTTTTTTCCGATACATTCGTAATGATGTATCTAAGGCATATGTCCATTCTTGGAATGGCAGCAAATACTGCGGCAATCGGTCTTGGAACGCGGCCTGATGTGATTAACTTTCATAAAAGTGTATTGAAATCTGCGATTGGACTGCAGGATTTGACAAGGGAGGCAATGCTGGAACAAGGAACATACATAAGGCCACCATTTATTTCAGTCCCAGATAAGGTTGACTTTGTTGAAAAACAAAAATTTTTATCTGGGATTAAAAGCAGGAGACGGGCACTTACCTCAGTAGAAATGACACATTTGTTCATGAATATACAAACCAACCAAATAGGAAAGGCACTGATCATGGGATTCATCCAGGTGGCTCAGGATAAAGAGGTCAAGGGGTATTTGCAGAGAGGGAAAAAAATCGCTCAAAAACATGTCGATTTGTTCTGTGATATTCTTAAGAATAATGACATTCCGGCCCCCATGTTTTGGGATTCAGCAGTAACAGATAGTACTACACAAGTATTTTCAGATAAATTGATCTTATTCCATGTCTCAGCAATGATCGCAGCAGGGATCGGGAATTATGGTGTCGCTATCGCAGCAAGCCCACGCAAGGATATTGGGCTGAAATATGCTTCGCTGATTCCTGAAATTGCGTTGTATGCTGAAGATGGAGCCAATATCATGATCAAAAACTCATGGTTGGAGGAACCTCCAATGGCTGACGATCGAGACCAGCTGTCCGGGATGACATAAAGAACTGAAAATAGGGTGTCCCATATAAATTTGGGACACCCTTATATTTAGTATTTTATTCGACTAATAGTGAGGAGCACTCGCTGCTTATTTTGCATTTTGCAGATCTGGAAACTTAACTGGTGTATCTACTGATAATTGATCACGGTATGACCGGTACGCTAACACAGTGTGATTATGGGAATGGACATCAAGCTGCAAAATCTTTGAATTATTTGTCTCAAGATAGTATCTCATTTTGCCTTGGACGAGTTCAAAAAATGAGATGGTAACACCTAAGTATTCTTTCTTTACAACTTTCACATCAGGATGATTCCTTACGAAGTCAGCTATTTGCTGAACAGATGCTGACGATGATCCTGTGATGGAATAAAGGGTTTCTTTCGCGTGACCAAATGCCTGATTTAAAGTTGTTTTTGCTTTATTAAGCAAATTATTAAACGATATGTTCAAGTTCATTCCTCCATCTAAGCATTTTTTAGATGTTAGTTAATATACCCGGGAATATCAAAGAGAATCCACTTTGCTGTTTATTTTTCGTTTGAAATACCACCTTAAAATCGGAGGAACTGCAAAATATATGAAGAATAGCCTGAATAGCTGAAATCCTGAAACAATTGACAAATCAGCCTTTACCTCATGAGCAATTATCCCCATCTGATCCATTCCACCTGGCGCCAAACTAAGAAAACTTGTAACTATATTGATGTCTAAAGCGTCTGATAAAAAGAAGCTTAACGCCAAAGATCCGAGTACAAGCAAGAAGCCACTCAACAAAGCGAGAATGATGGTGGATACTTTCTTCTTTAATTTCTCAGGTTTTAATAACATACCAATATAGCCGCCTATCATCACTTGTGAAGCATCCATGACTGAAGGTGGCAGAGTTGGACCAAGGTAACCGTTGTGACATCAATCCCTTTCATTTCTTCGGCAAAATGATCATTTGTGACAATCCGCCTGGAATGCTGCCAGTCAATACTGTAGGATAATCAACTCCTGACAGCTTAGAAATAACTTTAGACATCAAGGCAGCAGATGCTACCAGGATCATCGTTAAGATCAGCATTGCTGGAAGGTTTTCTATAATATTCTCTACAGAGGATCGTGTAAATGAGAGCCCGATTGAATAACCAATAAGTATTAACGCTGTATCTCTTAAGGCTCTCGGCCAACTTAGTGTTAAGCCTTTGAAGCGATCAGCAATCAGGATTGCCGACATCGGTCCGAGCAGCCATGGAACCGGAATTGATAAAAATGAAAACACCAAACCACCAGACAAGGCTACCAAAAATGCAAATATAAATGAACTTGTACTTACGGTTAATTTCAAAGCTGCACCTTCTATAATATTTTTCGCCATCCAAATAGTGGCAATACCATCCTAGCATATTATTTTTACTAGTTGGAAGTGATATCAGCCTTACACTGGTTTATTCGTCTTTAGATATAAATTAAGGAAAACTAACATTGGGAGATGATTTAATGAATCATGTAATTAATAGTTTTGAAGAATTAAGGACATTGTACGGGGAGCCTAGTGAGCTGGCCAAAAGGAAGGTTATATCTTTCGTAGACGAACACTGCCGTAACTACATAGACCAATCACCATTTCTTGTTTTATCCACCTCTGACGAAAACGGGTACACAGACGCCTCTCCGAGGGGAGATGCACCTGGTTTTGTGCTCGTTCTGGACAAAAACCGGATTGTGATTCCAGACCGTCCCGGTAACAAGAGAATGGACTCATTGAAAAACATCTTGTCCAATCCTAGAGTAGGCTTGTTATTCATTATACCTGGGATGGCTGAAACGTTGAGAGTGAATGGGAAGGCCAGTTTGACAATGGAGCCGGAGCTACTAGAAAGAATGAAAGCCGGCGGCAAGAATCCTCTGCTTGGAATCGTAGTAGAAGTAGAGGAATGCTATATACAATGCGGAAAAGCATTAAAGCGGTCCGGTTTATGGAATCCTGAAAGCTGGGCAGATTCATCCACATTGCCATCCGGTGCAGAAATATTGGCAGCACACTCCAAGCTTCCTGGATCCTCAGAAGCTGATATAAAGAAGCGGTTGGAAGAAGGATATAAAAATAGACTTTATTGAGAAGATACCAATAATTAAGCCCTTATGAGTGAAGTTCGCAACATATAGGGGTGCATTTAGTCACTAAATAGGCCCTTATGAGAGAAGTTCACCCCCTATAAGGGTGCATGTATAACAAGTCTCATTATTAAGCGAACAAAGCTGCCAAAAGGCAGCTTATGTCTTGATAAGATTTACGGTTCTTTTGATGTTCTGCTTTGTATGACTTCGTCCAATCGGTCGGGGTAGTTGGTAAACATTCCTGTCGCTCCCCAATCCAGAAGCATGTCCATATCTTCCTTTTCATTGACAGTATAAGGGAAAACCATTAATCCAGAATCTGTGACCTTTTTAATGTATCCAGGACTAACTGCCGTATAATGCAATCCAACCCCAACTGCATATTCTTTGATTTTGCTTACTTCAGTATCGGTGATGACCGCTGGAGCGTAGTAGGACAACAGCTGAACCAATGGAATCGACTCATCTAATTGGTGGACTTTCTTTAAACTTTCTACACTGAATGATTGAACAACAACATTTCCAAATGTATGATGGGCACCGGTGAGATTGTATTCATTCAGTATACTTATTAGTTTTTCTTCCATTCCAGGATAGACTTCAGGCGATTTTGTTTCAATGAAAAACTTCGAGTCTGGACTGAACCTATCAAGCACCTCGCGCAGGGTAGGGATCTGAAGCCCCGAATACTCGGTACTCATTTTTTTAGGGAAAGCCTCATTAAACCACGAACCTGCATCAATTTTCTTTATTTCCTTGAGAGTAAGATTTTTGACCAGACCCTTTTTCTCCGTGGTCCTGTCAATTGTTTCGTCATGGAGTGCAATTAATTCTCCATCCTTCGTCATTTGAAGGTCGACTTCAATGTAATCGCCATTCATGACATTACCTAGTTCATAGGCCTGCAATGTATGTTCGGGGGCATGGCCTGAGGCACCACGATGAGAGATGTTTATTGCCTTTATTTGCCCGTAATCTGAGGAGATCTTCGCTATAGCAAAATCTGATGATGCTCCTGATAAGTAAATGACCAATGATGTGATTGCCATCCAGCGAATATATCTCACCATCTCCAATTTCCCTCCCAAAAGTATTTCCTGCATTGTTAATGGAGATCTGTAAAACCGGGTGGCTCTTAAGTGTAAATATTATTTACATCTTTTCGAGTTATATGTCATTAAAAAAGAAAACTACTTCCAAACCTTCCACCAATTTCGTTTTGATTGTTTCGAAGCTGCCGTCTCCCTGAAGCTATCGACCATATTTTTAAATATTTCGTCCCGCTGCCTGATCTCCCGTCGTAACTCTTCTCGTTCACTTTGTAGGGTGCGGACAAAATAGTCGCGCTCCTGATTAATGACCTCGTTTAAATTAGATAGCTCCTGATTTGTTGTCTCACGACTATTTGAAACATAATCCGCAAGTATTTTAAACTCTTCGGAAACTGTCTCGGTTGTCTCATTTAGCGTTTCGCCAAAAGTGATAATTCCTTATTTGTACCGGATGACAGCTTACTGACTGTACTTTCTAGTTTTACAATTTTTTCATTCGTGCCTTTTGAGGTTTTAGTCATACTAGATGTCAAAGATGCAATTCGTTCGGAAGTACCCTTCGAGACATTGGAAAGACTGCCAGATAGTGCATTTATTTTTTCAGAAGTACCTTTTGAAATCTTCGCAACACTCTCGGTGAGCTTCGTTATTTTATCAGTCGTACTCTGAGAAGCTTTAGTTACAGAATCTGAAAGCTTGCTGAACATTTCTGTCGTACCTTTAGAAACTTTTGCGAGGTTCTTACTGATTTCGGAAGTGCCTTTCGAAACATTCGTAAGCTCTGAAGATATGGTTCCGAGACGTTCGGAACTTTCTTCCGAGCTTTTGGCAACTGTTTCAGAAAGCACCAATATTTGTTCATTGGTTTTTTCTCCTGTTTTATAAATAGAATCTGAAAGAGTTTTTACTGTTGTAAAAGTCCCCTTGGAGATTTCTTTTTTTACTTCCTCCAGAACTTCCTTCCGAATGCCGTTCCTGATCTCTGCTTTTACTTCTTCAAGCAAGTTCTCCTTATATTGTTCCATTTCCAACATAAAAGTATCAAAATCATTTGAGCTGTCTGCCGGTGAGGCGGCTGGCAAAGTTGTCTTTACTGCTAGGGTGTTTTCATTTGAAGATTGAACGGAATTCGCATCAGAACTCATATGCCTTTGTAAAAGATCACGAATCATTTCTTTGCTTAGATTTTTATCACGCATTTGTTTTATCTTCATCAATTGGTCTATTTCAATATCCGTATAAAATCTTGCACCTTGTTTCGTTCTTGGGACAATCAGCAACCCTGCAAGGTCTTTTTCCCATTGTCTAATGGTGCCAGACGGAACATTAATTTTTTTGGACACCTCTTTGATTGTATATGCCTTCATGAATTGAGTGTCAGTCATCCTGCACATTCCTTTCTGTTTTGGTTTATGATAAATTCGATGTCCTATTACAATTCAGCAAGAACATTCCTGTTTTCCTGCATGGTGACAAAAGCTATCAAAAGTAGTGGTATTTCAGCATAACAACCTGAAAACATACAGTGTTCGCAAACATTCATTCAGGAAATTATCATTAATCGTGATGATTTCTTCATTTTGATTTACAATAGTCATGTAGGCCAATATTTAGGCTAAGGGGGATAAAAGCAACAAAAAAATGTCGGAAAATGATTTCCCACAATACATATTTTAGGAACAATACGAACATTTAACGGTTTTTGGAGGGGTAGAAAATGTCTGAGGTTAAAGTCCGAATTGAGAAGGATTTTCTGGGTACGAAGGAAGTATTAGCGGATGCGTACTATGGCATTCAAACTTTAAGGGCGGTGGAAAACTTCCCGATTACTGGATACAGAATCCACAGTGAACTCATAAAGGCAATGGCTATGGTGAAAAAAGCAGCGGCACTCGCCAATATGGAAACAGGAAGGCTTTACGGCGGCCTGGGGGAGGTCATTGTAAAAGCTGCTGATGAAATCATCCAGGGACAATGGCATGAACAGTTTATCGTGGATCCCATTCAGGGAGGCGCAGGAACTTCCATCAACATGAACACGAATGAAGTAATTGCTAACCGAGCGCTGGAATTGCTTGGTGAGCAGAAAGGGGATTATTTCACACTAAGCCCCAACTCTCATGTAAACATGGCACAATCGACAAATGATGCATTTCCTACTGCGATGCACATTTCTGTGCTTTCACTTTTGGACAAGCTATTGGATACTATGCAGGTCATGCGCGATGTTTTTTCACAGAAAGCAAGGGAATTTGATGCAGTCATTAAAATGGGCAGGACACACTTGCAGGACGCTGTGCCAATCCGTCTCGGCCAGGAATTTGAAGCATATACAAGGGTAATCGAGCGGGATATTGACAGAATCAAGCATACGCGCGGCCACCTGTTTGAAGTGAACATGGGAGCGACCGCTGTAGGGACCGGCTTAATGCCAATCCAAAATATATCAAAAATGTTGTCCTCCACCTTTCTGAAATCAGCGGATATCCATTAAGGAATGCTGATCATTTAGTGGATGCGACACAAAATACCGATGCTTATACAACTGTGTCTGCTGCCTTGAAGGTATGCATGATGAATATGTCGAAAATAGCCAACGACCTACGATTGATGGCGTCAGGTCCTCGAGTGGGCTTCAACGAGATTTTCCTTCCTTCAAGACAGCCAGGCTCATCCATCATGCCTGGCAAGGTGAACCCGGTCATGCCTGAGGTCATCAACCAGGTTGCCTTCCAGGTTATTGGAAACGACCATACGATCTGTCTTGCTTCCGAAGCTGGGCAGCTTGAGTTGAATGTCATGGAACCAGTGCTTATTTTCAACTTGATCCAATCGATCAGCATCATGAACAATGGTTTTAAGGTATTTACTGACCATTGTCTCGTAGGGATTGAAGCGAACAAAGAGAAGCTCGAAAAAGATGTGGAAAGAAGTGTAGGAATTATCACCGCTGTCAATCCTCACCTTGGATATGAAGCGGTATCAAGAATTGCAAGGGAAGCAATCCTGACAGGAAAATCTGTAAGGGAACTTTGCCTTGCTTATGATGTGCTTACAGAAGAAGAGCTAGATTTGATCCTGAACCCATATGAAATGACCAACCCTGGTATAGCAGGGGAAGAATTGCTGAATAAAGACTGATTGTAAAAGCCGTTGTCCCAGGACAACGGCTTTTTTCATGATAATAAGTTTTAGTCTAAATTATGAAAAAAACATTTAAAACTGTTTTTTTGCTGGACAAAGGGGAATTAAGCTCTTAAAGAAAGGGTAATTGCCAACAACAAATCTGCATCTTAAGACAGGAGGAGTAAAAATTGGCATTTCGTAAACCCCAGGAAATTGCTCAAGTGACCATTGATTCTGGAACATATAAGGCTGCTATGCCCGTAAAGAACATGCTGGCACTGGGATTCCTGGGCGGTGCTTTTATTGCAATTGGATATTTGTTGGATATCAGGGTAATCGCAAATCTGCCGCACGAGTGGGGTACTTTTGGAACATTCCTGGGTGCCGCGGTATTTCCTCTTGGCCTGATTCTGATCCTTCTTGCTGGAGGAGAGCTGCTGACGGGGAATATGACTGCCATTTCAATGGCCAGTCTTGCGAAGAAAATAACAGTAAAGAAGCTATTGAAAAATTGGTTCTGGATTACTCTTAGTAACTTTGTAGGTGCGCTTTTTGTAGCCTATTTTTTTGGACATATTGTCGGCTTGACCGAAACAGGTCCTTATCTTGATAAAACAGTCGCTGTAGCAGGCGCAAAACTTGATGCTGGTTTTTGGGCGGCTTTTTTCTCAGGTATCGGGTGTAACTGGCTCGTTGGTTTAGCGGTATGGCTCTCATATGGGGCATCCGACATGTCTGGAAAGATTTTGGCCATCTGGTTCCCGATCATGGGATTTGTCGCAATCGGTTTCCAGCACGTAGTTGCAAATATGTTCGTCATCCCGGCAGCTATTTTTGCCGGATATTACACCTGGGGTGGTTACTTTGCCAACTTTGTACCCGTTTATTTAGGGAATGCAGTTGGAGGTGGAGTCTTCGTAGCTTTGATTTATTGGATGAGTTATAAAGACAGCCTCAAAAAGCCTGCTGCACAGCCTGAGGATCAATTTTCAAAGGCAAGCGCAAAAAAACGGGCAGCTGGTAAATAAAAATGGAACCTCTGGTGCAGAGGTTCCATTTTTATGCCACGGTATTATTTCAATAATCCAAGAGATTTCAAACCATTGAAAATCCCGGAATTTGTGACAGCTGTTGTCTTATGCTTAGCATATTGAAACAGGTCAGGATGCGCATTGCCCATCGCGAATCCTTCACCTGCGCTTTTCAGCATTTCCCGATCATTCATTCCGTCTCCAAAGGCAATCGACTCTTCACGTTTAATCCCCAGTTTTTTCAGAAGAAATTCGACACCAATTCCTTTATTAACATGATCACGAATGACGTCGTAGCAATGCTGCATACCCTCGACGTTCACCTGAGAAAAATGGATTCCGTTCTTGGATTCGTATGGTGAATCACCATTTTTCCAGCAGTGATGACTGTCATGCCAAGAATTTTTTCAATCGTATCCTCAGTAAAAACAGCATTCTGGCGTAAATGGAACTGCTTAAGAAAGGCTTGTACCGATTCAGATTCCAAACTGGTCAAGTAATTTTTTTCATGCGTATAACAAACAACTTCATGGCTATTAGCTGCTGCAACATCCAATATGTATTGTACATCTTCAGGTTGCATTGGTTCGGCAAAAATCGTTTCGCCTTCATAAATGCCAGTGCGCCGTTGTATCCAATAAAAGAAGTAATCTGAAGTTCCTCTGCAAGATCTGATATCTCATGGAGCGGTCGTCCTGTAGCCAACACCACCTCAATATTTTGTCTCTTCATTTCATTGATGGCTGTCTTCGTTGAGTCTTCAATCGTATCATCAGGTCTTAAAATCGTTCCGTCTATGTCCAGAAATAAAATCTTGTAGTGTCCCATGGCAATTTCTCCTGACTTCAAAAGGTTAGTATAAGTGTTACACAATGACCATGAAGTTATCAAATATTTAAACAGTTAGAAAGGTGAGGGGCACTTTGTTTAATAGAATTAACAAAAGGGTAAACTTTAACCAAGAAAACAACAGGAAAGGAGATGTTGCTAATGTTATGGACAATAGCAGGAATATTGTTAGTGCTATGGCTGCTCGGACTGATATTTGAAATTGCCGGAGGAATCATTCATATTCTTCTCGTAATCGGAATTATCTTGATTGCATATAAAGCGATCAAAGGACGGACATCTGGTTGATATGAGAATTAAGGGCAGCGGCAAATCGTCGCTGCCTTTTACTTTGCATACATACGGTTGGATTGTTTTTTAGTGAATCGGCTTATTGGTGACCTTCTTTTCTAGTATCAGAATATTGAGGGCACAACCTGGTATATTAGCGCCCTGATTTTCAAATAACAGGAATTTTAGGTCACCAATCGTGTTTATTGTTGCCTTGTTGTCAGAAACTAGGAGCTTATGTACCCAAATCCAGCTTGGTGGTCATTCAACAATGAATGTCATTCAAACCTTGAAAATTAATAAGGGCCATTTCCTTTATTTTTTTTGGTTTTTCATAATACAATGAAACTACATACTTTTAAAGGGAGAGTGGAAGTCCAATAATGAATATAAACCAGATAGCAAATACTTTATTGGGGCGGACACCCTCAATTTTGGGTCATGAGAAATTCATCAAATTCGCAGTGTTGCTGCCGTTAGTTGAAGTTAATGGTGATGTCCATATTTTATTCGAGGTACGTTCCCTTAAGATGAGAAGACAGCCTGGTGAGGTTTGCTTTCCAGGAGGAAGATAGAAAAGGGAGAAGACCCTCAAAAAGCAGCGGTCAGGGAAACTTCGGAAGAACTTGGCATACCTGAAAGAGAGATCATTGATGTTTTTCCTTTGGATTACATGGTTTCTGCATTCGGCACAATTATCTACCCTTTTGCGGGTAAAATAAGTAATTTAAAAAACATCATTCCTAACGAAGCAGAAGTAGGGGAAGTATTTACTGTTCCTCTGTCTTTCTTTAAAAAGAACCAACCTGACAGTTATAAAATTAATTTTCAAGTGGAACCAGAAGATGGTTTTCCATTCGATCTGATCATCGGCGGCGAGAATTACAATTGGCAAACAAGAAAAATGAATGAATATTTCTATAGTACGAACGGCAAGGTGATTTGGGGACTTACAGCCAAGGTCCTGACTCATTTTGTTGAATTGATGGAACAGCATAATCTCAGAGAATAGAAGCGCTAGTCATGCGCTTTTTTTTGCCCGAAAACCATTATCTTGGAAAAACTGTTTTTGAAACTGCCCCGGGTACACGAAAGGATATGGAAATTCATTTCCTCCGCACCTTTTAAATAAATCAGGTCAAAAATATTATTCGCTGAATAGTATTATTGGCACTAAGAAACTAGTGACAAATCTCCTATTTCCTTGCAATAACAGAAATTAATAGGAAAAAAGGTTGCGGCTGGTAGTTTTATTATTTATAATTTTAAGATAATTATTTATAGAAAGTTGGTAAAAAATGAAACTGTACATATCAGTGGACATGGAAGGGATTACTGGTCTGGTCGACCATACCCATGTGGACTCTTCAAAGCACAATTACGACCGAGGCCGAAAAATCATGACACAGGAAGCGAACTATGTAATTACGAAAGCATTTGAGACTGGCTGCCAGGAAGTCATCGTTAATGATAGCCACTCCAAGATGAACAACCTTTTAATAGAGGATCTCCATCCGGAAACACAGTTGATTACCGGGGATGTAAAGCCATTTTCCATGGTCCAGGGTTTGGATGATAGCTTTCGTGGAGCCGCTTTTGTTGGTTACCATGCAAGGGCCTCAATGAGCGGAGTAATGTCGCATTCTATGATTTTCGGTGTTCGACATATGTGGATAAATGATGTTCAAATTGGCGAGCTTGGATTCAACGCTTATGTAGCTGGTCATTATGGCGTACCCGTCATTATGGTGGCAGGAGACGATGGAGCTGCCCGTGAAGCAGAGGCATTGATTCCTAACATTACAACCGCTGTAGTTAAACAGTCCATTTCAAGGTCTGCGGCAAAGTCTCTAACACCAATAAAAGCGGGTGAACTGCTTGCTGAGAAAACTGAGTTGGCTATTAAAAACAAGGATAAAGTGAAACCGCTTACTCCTCCTAAAAACCCAGTGTTAAGAATTGAATTTGCCAATTATGGACAAGCAGAGTGGGCAAACTTGATGCCGGGTACAGAAATCGAAGAAGGGACCACGATCGTAAGGTATCAGGCTAAGGACATTCTTGAAGCCTATCAAGCTATGCTTGTGATGACAGAACTGGCAATGAGAACGACATTTTCATAGAATGTTTCCTATCACCTTGAGAACTGACATAAAGACATGATAAGGATGTGAGTTAATGCTCCATTACATACTTAAACGACTGGGCTCGATGGCGGTTACCCTACTGGTCATCATCACGCTAACCTTCTTCTTGATGCACTCAATTCCTGGTTCTCCTTTTAACGAGGAGCGGGCGACGAGCGAAGCAGTCCAAAAGAACCTTGAAAGTTTCTATCATTTGGATGAGCCATTATACGTTCAATACTTTATATACTTAAAATCTGTCGCGACATTCGATTTTGGTCCTTCTATCAAAAAGTCCTCACAGACTGTAAACGAAATGCTTGGAAGGGGATTCCCTGTTTCATTTGAACTGGGGATGATTACGCTGATCGTCGCGATTTTTTCTGGCATTCTTCTGGGAATCATTGCGGCACTTCGCCATAATGGCTTGATTGATTATCTTGCGATGACAGTAGCGGTAGTCGGTATTTCGGTTCCAAACTTTGTCATGGCAACCTTGCTGATCCAGCAGTTAGCTGTAACCTGGGAGATCCTTCCGGTTGCTACCTGGACAAGTCCGAAGCATATGATTCTGCCGACTCTGGCACTTGCTACCGGCCTATGGCAATCATCGCACGTTTGAGAGATCCAGCATGCTAGAGGTCTTAACGCAAGACTACATACGGACAGCAAAGGCAAAAGGGCTGTCACCTGTGAAAATCGTCTTCAAACATGCTTTAAAGAATGCATTACTGCCAGTTGTCACGATTCTTGGCTCATTGGCAGCTAGTATACTTACAGGAACTTTCGTAATCGAAAAGATCTTTGCGATTCCAGGCATGGGCAAGTACTTTGTCGAAAGCATCAACCAACGTGACTATCCTGTCATAATGGGAACAACGATTTTTTACAGTACAGTATTGATCATGATGCTTTTCCTTGTAGACCTCGCTTACGGCATTCTTGACCCAAGGATCAAGCTTCATAAAAAGGAGGGAAAATGATGGCTCTGCGTAAACATCAGGAACCACCAGAAGTACCGTCAATTCCTGACGACTGGTTCGCTCCTATAGAAAAAAGTGACTCGGAAGCAGAAGCTGTTGTCAGGCCTAGCCTGTCGTATTGGCAGGATGCATGGAGACGCCTCCTGAAAAACAAGCTTGCAATGATGGGGTTATTCTTCTTATCTGTTTTGACATTCATGGCGATTTTCGGGCCTGTCATTTCGCCTCATACTGTTGACCATCAGGATTTGGTCAATCAAAATCTTCCTCCGTCAAGTGAGCATTGGTTTGGAACCGATGAGCTCGGGCGGGATGTATTTACCCGGACTTGGTATGGGGCACGTATATCATTATTCGTCGGCATTGCTGCAGCATTGATTGATTTTCTTATCGGAGTCATTTATGGCGGGATTGCAGGCTATAAAGGCGGCAGGACAGACCACTTCATGATGAGAATCATAGAAGTTCTTTACGGGCTTCCATATTTGCTTGTAGTTATTTTAATCAGTGTAGTAATGGGACCAAGCCTTGCTACGATCATTTTCGCACTGACGATTACAGGCTGGATAGGAATGGCGCGGATTGTCCGCGGACAAGTCCTGCAGATCAAGAACTACGAATACGTGTTAGCATCTAAAACATTCGGAACGAAAACTGCAAGAATCATCCGCAAAAATCTGCTGCCAAATACGATGGGACCAATCATTGTGCAAATAACACTTTCCGTTCCATCTGCTATCTTTGCTGAAGCATTCCTTAGCTTCCTTGGTTTGGGAATCCAGGCACCGCTTGCAAGCTGGGGATCTATGGCAAGTGATGCTTTGCCGGTTATTTTATCAGGTGACTGGTGGAGGCTGTTTTTTCCGGCATTCTTCATTTCAATGACAATGTTTTCGTTTAACGTTTTAGGTGATGGGCTTCAGGATGCACTTGACCCGAAGCTAAGGAGGTAGGCAACATGGAAAAAGTACTTGAAGTAAAAGACCTTCATGTTTCATTCAAGACATACGGCGGTGAAGTTAAAGCTGTCCGTGGAGTCACTTTTGATTTACATAAAGGGGAAACTTTAGCGATTGTAGGGGAGTCAGGTTGCGGGAAGAGCGTAACTTCACAAAGTATCATGAGATTGATTCCGGAACCACCCGGCAGGTTTGATGGTGGCTCCATCGTTTTTAAAGGGAAAGATCTTACGAAGCTTAAGGATTCGGAGATGCGAAAAATTCGCGGTTCTGATATATCGATGATTTTCCAGGATCCGATGACTGCATTGAATCCGACTTTGACAATCGGGGATCAGCTGACTGAAGGAATTCTCCAGCACATGAACCTGTCAAAGGAGCAGGCAAAGAAAGTGGCGGTACAAATGCTTGACCTGGTGGGAATACCGAGCCCACAAGTCCGCCTGAAACAATACACTCATCAATTCAGCGGTGGTATGAGGCAAAGGATTGTTATCGCCATGGCGCTAGTTTGCCAGCCGGAGGTTTTGATTGCGGACGAGCCAACAACAGCGCTTGACGTGACAATCCAGGCGCAAATTTTAGAATTGTTCCGTGATATCCAGAAAAAACAGGCGTCTCGATTATCCTGATTACACATGACCTAGGAGTTGTGGCACAGGTCGCAGATCGAATCGCCGTCATGTATGCTGGCAAAATAGTCGAAACCGGGACAAGGAGAGAAATTTTTTACAATCCACAGCACCCATATACGAAAGGGTTGTTAAATTCTGTTCCACGTTTGGATGTTGATGGTGCTGAGCTGATACCGATCGCCGGGACTCCGCCTGATTTATTCTCTCCGCCAGTTGGATGTCCGTTTACAGCCCGATGCCCATATGCGATGGAGGTTTGTGACAAAGTCTACCCTACAGCAACAAAGCTTTCCGAAAGCCATGGTGTGGACTGCTGGTTTCAGGATGAGCGAGCAAAAAAATTACTCGCCAGCAGATAGTGTTCAATCAGGCAATTGCCTTTTTGATATAATTTTAAGTCAACATAAGGGGGAAACAGAGTGAAAAAGTTATTAACCATGCTCATGGCAGCAATGCTTGTGTTCACGATGGCTGCATGTACCGCCAACGATAATGCAGGTAAAGAAAAAGAAGGAAACGAAAGTGGGGAAAAAGGGGAGGAAAAGGTCCTTTACCTAAACAATGGCCAGGAACCAACTTCCTTTGACCCGCCAATCGGTTTTGATTCTGCATCTTGGAACGCTTTGAACAATCTGATGGAAGGTCTTACACGCCTGGGGAAAGACCATCAGCCAGAAGCGGCAACTGCAGAAAAGTGGGTTGTATCTGAAGATGGTAAGACATACACATTCCACATTCGTGAAGATGCAAAATGGTCCAATGGTGACGATGTAACAGCAAAAGATTTCGAATTCGCCTGGAAGCTCTATTGGATCCTTCAACTGGTTCAGCTGCAGCTTTCCTTGGTTATTTCATTGAAGGCGGAGAGGAATTCAACAGTGGAGAGGGTTCTGCTGACAATGTAAAAGTAAAAGCAGTAGATGAAAAGATGTTTGAAGTTACTTTAACAAGCCCGCAGGCATATTTCTTAAGTGTCATTGCCAACCCGGCATTCTTCCCGATCAATGAAAAAGTTGCGAAGGAAAACCCTGAATGGTTCTCCGAAGCTGACTCATTCGTAGGCAACGGACCATTTAACCTCGCAAGCTGGGAGCATGACACAAAATTCGTCATGGAAAAGAACGACCAGTACTGGGATGCAGAAAACGTAAACCTTGACCGTGTTGAGTGGGCAATCGTTGACGACACAAACACTGAGTATCAAATGTATCAGGCTGGGGATTTGGATGTTTCAGATGTTCCAGCAGAGTTAAGTGATAAGTTGTTTGAAGAAGGAAAGGTACAGGTTGAAGATCAGGCAGGAGATTATTTCTACCGCTTCAATGTTACAAAAGAACCGTTCCAGAATGTAAATATCCGTAAAGCCTTTGCACTTGCTGTTGACCAGCAAAAGATTGTTGACTTTGTTACAAAGAACAAAGAAAAAGCTGCATATGGATTTGTTTCTCCTGGATTCCAGGATCCATCAGGCAAGGACTTCCGTGAAGTAAATGGAGATTTCAATAAAACTGATGTAGAAGAAGCTAAAGCATTGTTGGAAAAAGGAATGGAAGAAGAGGGTTATACCGAGCTTCCTGAAGTTACTCTGACATACAGCACAAGCGATGTACACAAAAAGATTGCAGAAGCTTTACAGCAAATGTTCAAAGAAAACCTTGGTGTTGAAGTCAAGCTTGCGAACATGGAATGGAACGTATTCGCGGAAGAACAGAAAGCACTAAAGCACCAGCTATCCCGCAGTTCATTCCTTGCTGACTATGCTGATCCAATCAACTTCCTGGAAAACTTCCAGACTGGCCACTCCATGAACCGTACTGGCTGGGGCAATCCGAAGTATGATGAGCTAATTAAACAAGCAAAGAATGAATCTGACGAAGCAAAGCGTTTTGACTTAATGTATCAGGCAGAGAAGATTTTGTTTGAAGAAGCACCAATCTTCACTGTTCACTTCTACAACCAAGTTTATCTTCAAAATGAAGCTGTATCTGATGTTGTCCGCCATCCGGTAGGATACCTTGAATTAAAGTGGGCAGATAAGAAGTAATGTTTCTAAGAAAGAGGTGTTCATCTTGGAACACCTCTTTCTTACTAGTACATACCATTTTAAAATATCCTTAATACATATGAATCTTCTTTTTGCGGCAAAGCTGGCCTGTTGCTATTACCCAAAATGATCCGTCAGGTGCATTTAGGGCAAAGCAAGGCATTTGCACTTACCCAAAATGATCTGTGAACTGCATTTAGGGCAAAGCAAGGCATCTGCTATTACCCAAAATGATCCGTGAACTGCATTTGGGGCATAGCAAGGCATCTGATGTTCGGGCAGAGCAGGTATCTAACTATATCACATGAGCTCTTAAAGTAGTCAGTAAAATTATTATGTCTACTTGAAAACTATAATAAAAGGGAGTCGATTGAAATGACAATGAAGCCCAATCGTCTGAAAAAAGGAGATACCGTGGCGGTCATAGCGCCAGCGAGTCCGCCTAATAAAGAAAATTTGAAACGCGGCTTAAAATTTGTTGAGGATTTAGGGCTCAATTATAAATTAGGAAAATCACTTTATACTGAATATGGCTACCTTGCCGGGAATGATGAAGAGAGACTGGCAGACTTACATGAGATGTTCCTTGATGATGATGTCAAAGGAATCATTTGTGCTGGCGGCGGTTATGGCACAGCGCGAATTGCGTCAGCAATAGACTATGATGTTATTAAAAATAATCCTAAAATCTTTTGGGGCTACAGCGACATTACCTTCTTGCACACTGCAATCAGGCAGCAGACAGGATTGGTAACTTTCCATGGTCCAATGCTTGCTTCGGATATTGGAAAAGAAGGGGCTAATCAAATTTCCAAGGATACGTTCCAGCAATTGTTTACACCAGCAGAGCTAAATTATTCTACTGAACTCTCGCAAATTGAAGAACTGGTCCCAGGATCCGCAGAAGGATCATTAGTTGGCGGAAACCTCTCGCTTCTTTCAAGCTCTATGGGCACACCATTTGAAATTGATACAGAAGGCAATATTCTGCTAATTGAAGACATTAATGAAGAGCCACGGGCTGTAGACAGGATGCTGAACCAGCTGTATATGGCTGGCAAGCTGCAGGAATCAGCGGGGATCATTGTCGGAGACTTTAATAACTGCGTACCAGAAAGAGAACTATCTTTAACTCTTGAAGAGGTTATCGACCATTACATTAAACTTGCCGGTAAACCGGCTCTCAAAGGATTCAAAATCGGGCATTGCTCCCCTCACATTGGTGTGCCACTCGGGGCGGCTGCATCCATGAATACCAAAGAGAAAACGTTATTTGTTGAGAGCGGGATCAAATAGAACCAAAGGAGATATGTTTATGATTATTGAAAAAATCGAGACATTCCGTAATGCTGTCCCTTTGAAAAAGCCATTTAAAACCGCACTCCGTACAGTTACTGTAGCTGAAGCCATTTTTGTTAAAATAACCTGTGATAATGGGATTACCGGCTGGGGAGAGGCACCGCCTACATTGGTCATAACAGGGGACAGTCTCGTAAGTATCGAGGGTGCAATCAATGACGTCATCAAGCCGTTTTTATTAAAAAAGAATCTATTGAACTTTGAAGCCATTTTCCAGGGGTTAAAAACCATCCTTGTTAACAATACCAGCGCAAAAGCAGCCGTTGATATGGCATTGTACGACTGTATCTCGCAAAATTGCTGCCTTCCGCTCTATCAATTCCTTGGAGGCTACAGAAACGAGATTGAAACCGATTTTACTGTAAGTGTGAACAGCCCTGAAGAAATGGGTGAGGATGCTTTTGGTTATGTCAGCAATGGGTTCAATGTACTTAAGGTTAAGGTAGGAATCGGTGAGAGCGAAACCGATATTGCCAGGATCCAGGAAATCCGCAAAAGAATAGGCAATGATATTAAAATTCGGCTCGATGCGAACCAGGGATGGAAACCGAAGGATGCAGTCAGGGCGATCCGAAAAATGGAGGACCTTGGACTTGATATCGAGCTGGTTGAACAGCCAGTTAAAGCGGAAGATCTGGATGGTTTGAAGCAGGTTACTGATTCAGTAGATACTTTAATAATGGCTGACGAGAGTGTTTTTTCACCCAAACAGGCATTTGAGGTGATTAGAAGAAGAAGTGCAGACCTTATTAATATTAAATTAATGAAGTCTGGCGGAATTTATCAAGCTCAAATGATTAACCAAATGGCTGAAACCGTAGGGATAGAATGCATGGTTGGAAGTATGATTGAAACACGGCTGGGGATTACCGCTGCTGCCCACTTCGCAGCAAGCAAGAAAAACATCACACGTTATGATTTCGACGCGCCATTAATGCTGGCAAATGAAGCGATCTCAGGCGGAATAAAGTATAATGGTAGAAAAATCACACTTCCGGACCAACCAGGTCTTGGAATAGAAAATGTCCTTTCAGAAGGAGGAATTTCAGATGGAAAGCAATAATATTTGGCTCGTCAATGTCCCTGTGGCAACTTTGTGGACTTCACATGATTCAGCGAGGGAAATCGACAGGGACGCAATTTCCGGTAACCTGAATTTAGATAAATGGCTTGAAAAGCTTACTTATGAGCCACGACTCCAATTGTGCGATGATAATCTGGTTCAATCACAGGTTTTATTTGGTCAGGAAGTCTTGGTCATTGCTGAAGTGAATGATTGGGCACATGTTATTGTCCCAGACCAGCCATCCGGAAAAGATCGTCGTGGATATCCAGGATGGATCCCAAAAGATCAACTGATTCAACAATCAGATTGGTATATCAAGCAGGGACCTGCAGCAGTCATTACCGCTAAAAAAGCCCTTCTATATTCCGAAAAAAACGAAAAGCTGATGGAATTGAGCTACCAGACCACATTGCCAATCGTGGAGGATATAGTCGATCGAATCCGCGTTAAAACACCAACTGGTATTGGCATCTTAAGAGATGAGGATGTAACTGTTATTCCATCTCATAATGAAATTCCTAAGAAGAATGGGGCGGCAATCGTCGCTGCTGGCGAACAATTCCTCGGATTGCCATATCTTTGGGGCGGAATGAGCAGCTATGGCTATGACTGCTCGGGTTTCAGTTATAATATGTGCCTGGCGAACGGCTATATCATTCCGAGGGACGCCCATGAACAGGCTGCTGCGGGTAAAGAAGTACCAGTGTCCGACATCCTGCCAGGCGACTTGCTCTTCTTCGCTTATGAGGAAGGAAAAGGCAGCATCCATCATGTCGGTATTTATTATGGTGACGGCAAGCTTCTGCATTCACCGAATACTGGCAAGAATATTGAGATCATTTCTTTAAAAGGGACAATTTACGAAAAAGAACTCTGTGCAGCGAGACGCTACTGGATTGATACGGAGGAATAAATATGGAAAATGAAGTTTTATTAAGTGTAAGAGATTTAAAGAAGCATTTTACTATGGGTAAAAATGAAATCCTTAAAGCAGTAGATGGCATTTCATTCGATATATATAAAGGCGAGACCTTTGGCCTTGTTGGGGAATCTGGATGCGGAAAATCAACGGCCGGCAGAACAATGATTGGACTTTATGACCGGACAGATGGAGAAGTTGTTTTTAACGGCAAAGACGTGCATTCGCTTTCGGAAAAAGAAAAATTTCAGTTCCATAAGCAGATGCAGATGATTTTCCAGGATCCATATGCCTCATTAAACCCACGTTCTACGGTAAAGGAAATTATATCTGAACCTATGGAAGTACATGGGCTGTTTCCAAACAAAAAAGAACGCTCTGAACGAATTTATCAGCTCTTGGAAGATGTAGGGTTGAATCGTGACCATGCGAACCGTTATCCACACGAGTTCAGTGGCGGGCAGCGTCAGAGAATAGGAATTGCAAGGGCACTTGCGCTTGATCCGGATTTTATTATAGCGGATGAACCGATTTCAGCTCTTGATGTATCAGTCCAGGCACAGGTCGTAAACCTGCTGAAGCGTCTTCAGGAAGAAAAGGGATTGACTTATCTATTCATTGCTCACGACCTTTCCATGGTTAAGCAAATCAGCGACCGGATTGGAGTTATGTATCTTGGGCATATCGTAGAGCTCACGGCTAGTAACCAGCTTTACAATAAACCGCTGCATCCATATACTCAGGCCTTGCTGTCTGCCATCCTATACCGGATCCGGATGTGGAGGATAAGCGGGAGCGTATCATCCTGCAGGGAGAACTGCCAAGTCCAATGGATCCGCCGAGCGGCTGTGTCTTCAGAACCAGATGCCAGCACGCTATGGACATCTGTGCCCAGAAGAAACCTGTCTGGCAGGAGATCGACAAAGACCATTATGTTGCCTGTCATTTATATGATGAACATGTAGAAGGAAAAGATAAAAAAGAAATGCTTGTCAATATCAGATAAGGAACAGAATAGCCATGAAAATAGAAGAATTAAGAGATAGACTATCGAATGAACTCGCTGGGTGTAAGGGCCGGGCGAGTTTGTTTTTGGAGATTGAAGGAGAAATAATAGAAGTAAACAGCCAACAGGTTTACCAGTCTGCAAGTTTGATAAAACTGCCGATATTAATCGAGGCTTTGAGACAGATTGAAGCAGGTAAGCTGCAAAAAGACAGACTCGTGACTATTAAAGAAAGTGACAAGATCGGAGACACGGGAGTTCTCCAGGCTATGAAAGTCAAGCAGCTGCCAGTCGAGGATTTGTTGTCACTTATGATCATTGTGTCGGATAATTCGGCTACTAATCTATTGATTGATTTAATAGGGATAAATTCAGTCAATTCTACTATATCCAGAATCGGAATGAAGAACTCGATATTGCAGCGTAAAATGTTGGATTTCGCTGCCATCCAATCCGGACACGATAACTTTACGTCCGCAGCAGACATCGCATTGTGCCTGAAAGAAGCTGTTGCTGGAGGGGCTTTAAATACACACTCGAAAAACACATTCTTTTCGTTCCTCTTGCAACAACAATTTAAAGAAAAACTGCCATTTTATATGGATGATGCTCTATTAAAAATCGTAAATAAGACAGGAGAACTTCCCGGAGTCGAGCACGATTGCGGTATTATAACATACGGTAAGAAGCAGGCATTTATTGTTGTGTTGATTGATGGACTTTCGGAAACCGAATCAGGAAAAACGACCATCCGACAGATTGGGAAGCACATAAACCGCTTTATAACAGGTATTTCGACAGAATCTAACCATATGTGATAGCTTTCGATATTGAAGTGATATCAAATGCTAGCAATCTAATATCATGAGTTTAATAAAAATTTCTTAGAGGTTTAGCAGGTAATAATTCCAATTCTTTTATTGAATAACAAAATCAACAGAATTAGAATAATTATTGTATCTATATTGATTTTGTAAGGAGAAATAAGATGACGGTAAAGGAAAGCAGAGAGGCGATTTCCGCAGATGCAGCATCTGCCAACAATTTATCACCCTATTTTGTTTGCATACATAAAAATTCAATCATCATTTCTATAGATGAAGGCGGTACTCAGTTGCTCGGGTACAAATACCCAGGTGAAAAAATAGGGAACTCAATATTTTCCTTTTTATCAAGCACCAACCAAGAAACAATCACAACCAGAATTGCTGCCATCGAACAAGGATCGATTTTGCAAGGTAGTATAATGAGTTTCGTAATTAATGGTATTCCAATGGATTTCCATGTTAGTTCTGAAAACACCATATATAATGGAGAATCGGCAATCAAGACTTGCCTACGCTTTATAACGCCCATGACCATTGATAACAATTACTTGGAAGAGAACGGCTCACTTATTCTTAGCTCAAATAAAGGAATTGTCATCACCACTCCAGATGGAATGATTCAGGCCGTTAGTGATTCTTTTACTCGATTGACAGGCTATCTTAAGGAAAATGTCATTGGCAGAAATCCGCGAATATGGAAATCGCATAGCTACACGCCGATTTTTTACAAGAGGATGTGGGATTCTATTTTAACCAGGGGATGCTGGGAAGGCGAGTTATGGAACAAGCGTAAAGATGGCAGCCATTATTTAATGAAGGTAAATATCTTTTCAATTTTGAACAAAGACAGCGATCTGGTGAATTACCTTGCTGTCTATACTGACCTTACAGAAGTGGAAATGCTGTCCCAGCAGCTCAAAGAACGCGAGGAACAGTTCAGGACGCTCGTTGAACTATCTCCGAATGCGATCATTCCCTCGCAATTTGATAAGATTGCCTATGCCAATCCACACACTGAGGCCTTATTTGGAGCAAATTTGAAAGAGGTAATTGGTAAACCTGTGAGTTCTTTTTTCAGCGAGCATCCGAATATAGCTTCTAAAATTGATTTTAATCAAAAGTCTGTAATTAGTTTTGAAGAGCAGTTGAAAAAGGGAGATTCATATATAGATATTGAAGTATCTTCTTCTTTGATTACGTATCAAGGAGAAAAAGCTGTTTTAACTGTTATAAAGGAAATTACAAAGCGTAAAAGCATGGAAAGAGCTTTGCGTGAAAGTGAAGAGCAGTATCGCTTTATCGCTGAAAATTCATCAGATATGACTGGAAGGCTTTCAAGTGAAGGAATTATTATTTATATATCTCCTTCAAGCAAGGGAATTCTGGGGTACAGAAACGATGAATTGTTTGGAACAAATATTTACGAGAAAATTCATCCCGAAGATCGCCAAAGCTTGCTTGGGCAATATGGAAATCCTAAGGAATTAAGCGGCATAGTAACATCGAGCTACAGGATGCTGCATAAAAACGGCGGATATATATGGGCTGAAACTACAGTCAGACCGGTGAAGGACAAATCAGGTAAGGCTTCAGGAATGATGTTCGCCACAAGGGATGTAAGTGCTAGGAGAACCATTGAAAATCAGTTAAGAGAAAGTAATTCACTCCTGAGAAAGCTTTCCTCTCTTGATGGATTGACCGAAATCTATAACCGGCGGGCCTTTGACGAATTCCTTAAGACAGAATGGGCTTTCGCTTGCAAGCATCAAACGCCAGTATCCTTGCTTCTTCTGGATATCGACTACTTTAAAAAATATAATGACACATATGGGCATATCCAGGGTGATGAATGTTTGAAATCAGTTGCCCGCGAGCTTGAACGATTTTTCCATGAAAAAGGTTATTTCGCTGCAAGATATGGGGGCGAAGAATTCGCTGTTGTCCTGCCAAATACGGATGCGCAAAAAGCATCACAGTTAGCTGAGGGTTTCCAGTCAACCATCCTGGAGATGAAGATTGAACATGCAAACTCCAAGGTAAGTGAAATCGTTACAATCAGTATTGGTGTATCATGTGTCAAGCCTTCGGATCCAGAAGAAATGAAGCAGATACTCGAATTTGCGGACCGGGCGCTTTACAAAGCTAAGCAAAACGGCCGAAATCGAATTGAAGTATGTGAAAGTGCGCAAAATAAACAGTTCTAAGCTAATTAACAGGCACCATCGTCTGCAGAACGATGGTGCCTTTGCTTTTTTACAGAGCTTTTTGCGCTAATTTTACTTTCTCTTGGTCAACGCTATATTTTAGAGACCACATTAAGAACAAGCTTCCGAAAGCAATATACATGATCCCGCCGAACATCCCCACCAATCTTGGGTTGAACCATTCCAGTGCTAGTCCTGTAAAGAACATCGAGAACCCGATGAAAGTATTGGACAGCATACTCGTGATACCGAAATACATTCCGTGCCATTTTGAAGGAATAGTATCCATTGCCACCGTGTCGAGAAGTGTGTTGCCGACTCCGCTGAACACTGCGGTCATGCCAAATAGTGCAGCGGCCAGCCAAAAGGATTTTGTCTGGCTTATCTCGTCAAGAAAAATCCTTCGCCAATAATACATATAAAAGAAAATAATAGAAATCTATTTTGGATCATCCTTGTTAATAATGGGCTGATAATCAACCCCAGGCCCAGAACGCTGTAAAAGACGCCCACTCCCAGATCAGCTTTTTCAAACGTCTCGACGGCATACACGCTTATTAACACATTTTCAATTCCATTAATCAGCGGGATAATAAGCTCGAACATCATTAATAACAACAGGAAAGAGGAAGCCGCAATAATGGGCAGCAGTTCAGTATACTTTTCATGATTTGGTTTAATGATCAAGTCATTTTCTTTCTTAGCCTCAAGGGAAGGCAGTGTCGATAAAATCCAGCCAGCGGCAAGGAAGGATAAAATATTTAGCAGAAATGCTGCTTTCGCTCCCAGAAAAATATGAGACAATCCCGCCGCTTAATGCTCCAATTACTAATACAAATCCAATTAATACTTGTTCCCAGCCATTTATATCTTTTAGTGATTTCGAGGAAACCATGGCAGGGATGCTTGATTTTCTAATGGGTGAATAAATGGCTTCTCCGGAGGCCAACAGGAAGGAGGCAGCATAGACAATCCACATATCATCAGGATTATCGACCGCTAGAAAAGACAACGCTATGACCGCTCTGGCTAAGTCGGTAACGATCATGATTTTTTTTCTTCCGTATTTTACTCCGAGGCTGCTGCTCAAAGGGCTGAAGAATAAAAATGGAATCATCCTGAGAGCCATTGTGATCCCGACAGAGAAGCCTGAACCAGTCATTTGCAGAATGAGTGCCAGCAGCGCCACCTGGCTGAACCGGTCACCAATGCCATTAATTATTCCAGCGAAGAAAAGTTTCCGGTAGGATTTCTCCAGACTAAATGTTTTAAACATAGTGTCCTCCATCAATCTAATTATATATATATCTAATTAGATTATAGTCTAATCGATTAGTGAAAGGAAATGTTTCTTTTTCGCTGGCTGGGGTTGCGTCTATCATATGGTAAATTTCTTGCCTAATTTTAATGAAAAATGTATTCATAAAAAGTAAAATGCTATATAATGATTTTCGTATTTCCGAAGTTTTGATTTCAAGATGCTATTTCTTTATGATACAGGGGGAATGATGGATGAAAATGAGAGTTTCCGCAGTCCAATACCAACTTCACACGATCAGGTCGTTTGAAGAGTTCGCTCAGCAATGTGAGCATTATGTTAAAACAGCACAGGAATATGGTTCTGAGTTTATATTGTTTCCTGATTTCTTCACTACTCAATTGTTATCAATCGGCAGTGAACAGGGTACAAGGCTGACCATCAATGAACTCCCTGGTTTTACTGAACAATATTTAAACCTGTTCCAGAATTTCGCTTTGGAAACAGGGATGCATATCATCGGCGGAACACATGTCATCGCTCGAGCGGGAAAGCTCTATAATGTCGCTCATATGTTTTACCCGGATGGCAGAATCGTCGAGCAAGCGAAGCTTCATATTACACCCACTGAAGTAATTGAGTGGGATATGAGTGCAGGAGAGGATTTCAGGGTATTTGATACAGTGAAAGGACGCATCGCGATACTAACCTGCTATGATATTGAGTTTCCTGAAATCGTAAGGATGGCTAAAGCAAAAGGTGCAGATGTCATTTTCGTTCCTTCCTGTACGGATGACCGCCATGGTTTCCATCGTGTTCGCTATACGAGCCATGCAAGGGCCATTGAAAACCAGGTTTACGTCGTTTTGACAGGAACAGTAGGTGCATTGCCTACAGTTGACTTTATGCACGCTAACTTTGGCCAGGCGGCAGTGATAACGCCTAATGATATCCCTTTCCCGCCAAAAGGGCTTCAGGTCGAAGGGGAACTTAATGATGATATGGTGGTTACTGCTGACCTGGATTTGGAACTATTGTACGAAGTTCGTGAGCGGGGTTCGGTCACTACATGGCGTGACCGCCGCACAGATCTCTATCCAGACTGGGAACAAGCAGAAAAAATCTAGAACGATAAGGAGCATTCTTCATGGAATATATCCGCGTGAACAGTATTGATGATCCACTTTTTGCAAAGCTCCATAATTTAATGAAGGAAGTTTTTCCTCCGGAGGAAGTATTGGAGTTTGATTTATGGAAAGTACCACTCGAAGATCCGAGCATCAGGGTTTTTGTTGCTGTACATGAGAATGAAGTGGCCGGAGTAACCGAATACCGCTATTATCCTGACTGGAATATTGCGATGACTGATTTTACCATTGTTGGTAGACCTGGATTAAGTCTTGGGAGATTCCTTGCATTTAAAAGAATGGAAGACCTACAGAAACTTGCTGGTGAACAAGGGGTAGAATTGTTTGGAATGTTCGCAGAAATTTATGATCCGTACCGGAAGACAGATCATGATTTTGGCGGTGTAAAAACGATGGACCCGTTTGTAAGGCGCGAAGTATTATCTCACCTTGGGTATAAACGTCTGGATTTGAAATACGTCCATCCATCATGGGAAAATGACGGAGTAGCAGTAGAGGGACTTGATTTATGCTTCATGCCAGCAGATGAGCATACTCATGAACTACCAGCAGCGTTAATTACAGAGTTCCTTACCACGTATTATTCCGTTCTCGAAAAGAAGCCAGAGGAGTGGAATAAGATGGTGAATCAGCTGAATAATAAAAAAAACGTGGCATTGTTGCCATTATAAAGTGCAGACCAGCAGTGATCCTTTACTGCTGGTTTTTTCTTTCGCAAAATCATTTGCAATTTTTAAAAATAGGTCACAAGATTTGTTTCCGCCGATAAGATTTTCTATAATTAACCCTTGACTACATAATTGGAAGGAGCCATCATATGGAATCTTTAAAAGGGAAAACAGCGCTAATCACGGGTGCTGGCAGAGGTATCGGCCGGGCAGCTGCTATAGCTTTGGCGAAAGAAGGCGTAAATATTGGCATGATTGGGCTGACACTTGCCAATCTGGAGAAGGTTACAAGTGAACTTGAGGAGTATGGGGTGAATGTTTCAGGAGCTGTCGCTGATGTATCTGACATTGAATCTGTACAGCACGCTGTTGAGCATGTAACAGAAGAAATCGGCCCTATAGATATACTGATTAATAATGCAGGAATCGCAAAATTCGGCGGCTTTCTCGAACTGGAGCCGCAGGAGTGGGAAAAAATCATCCAGGTTAATTTGATGGGCACATATAATGTGACTCGTGCGGTCCTGCCAGGGATGATTGAACGGAAGACAGGTGACATAATTAATGTTGCGTCAACTGCAGGGCAAAAGGGAGCGCCGGTAACAAGCGCATACAGCGCATCAAAATTCGGAGTGCTTGGGTTGACAGAATCATTAATGCTTGAAGTCCGAAAGCATAACATCCGTGTCAGTGCGCTTACACCAAGCACTGTAGCTACTGATCTGGCCATTGAGTCAAACTTAACAGATGGCAATCCGGAAAAAGTCATGCAGCCAGAAGATTTGGCTGAGTTAATGGTAGCTCAGTTAAAATTGAACCGCCGCGTTTTCATCAAGACAGCTGGAATGTGGTCAACAAATCCATAATCATTCAGAGGGTAGAACCAACTAAGGTTTTATCCTCTTTTTTTTATAAAACTAAACAAAAACTGAAGTGTCTTCCTGACAAAGACACTCACAATCAGTGATAGTACCTGGTACTAATTAGTTGGAAGAATACCGCTAAAATATGCTGTTCCAGCCACCGGAACGGCTATTATTATATTAAAAAACGACACTACTATTTTAGTATAACTTCAGAAAAACAATAAAAAACGGCCTAAGCCGTTTTAAAAAGCATATTGGAATATCCCATAATAAAGGGGCAGTACAAATATCAATCCACTCAGTTTAGCTGCAAGCGGCATCGGTTCTTCCTCTTCTTCGAGGCCAAAGTCCCCAGCAAAACGTTCTGTGAAGAATATGGTGAAAATCACATCCCAAAGGAGGCCGAAAACGAAGACAATTTTCCATACTAGAGGAGTAAGCATTTCTGTTTCTGTCACATATCCAAATAAACCAAGCCAAGTGATGATTGAAAAGACAAAATCCAGCCTGGTGACATTGTTTTTATATTTCCCTTTAATCAAAAACCAAATTGCCGTCGTCCCCATAAACCCTAAATACATTAACCAAAAAATCAGTCATTTTCTTACCTCGTAATCATTTAATTATTTTTTACCAGAGAGGCTTACGCGTCTTGATTCTAAACCAACAAAAAATGGAAAAGAGACTTATTGTCCAAGACAAACAACCTTTAAACACACTTATCCTATTATAATGGTGCATGCGTAATGTTGGAATAGAAAATTGTCGAAAAATCACTTTTGGTTTTTTGAAAATGAATGTTGAATTATTTTTTAAAAGGTGTAAAATTACACTAAACGATTCAAAGTGGATTAAAGAGGAATTGAGGGATATAAATGGAAAATGCTCCTAAAGAGGAAAGGCGCAGGATTTTTCGTAATGAGCTCTATAACTTAAAAGAATTAGGTTATGTTTCACCAGAGGATTACAAAAGTGTATCAGAAGCCCATAATGAATATTTCCTTGATTTGCTGGCAGAGGATCAGCAGGAGAAAGAGGTGGCAATTAGGAACAAGGAGAATACTCCTGTAGCATTTGAACTTGAGAGCAAAAAAGTTCAGCCATCAGTCAACATTGCGGCTAAGGAGAATCAAATACAACAGCCTAAAACACACCCAGCAAAAGTCAAACCAAGGAAATCAGCAGAAGAGATTCGAGAACGGAATATCTCCTGGTCTTTGAATATTGGGGTGATTATGCTATTGATTGGCGGTTTGTTCGTAGCAACCAGCAACTGGGAAAGTATGACACCGTGGATGAAGGCTGGGTCAATCGCGCTTGTTTCCGCTTTGTTTTACGGAATCGCCTATATTAGCTACAAAATCATAAAAATCGATAAGACAGCCTTTGCGTTTGTCGTTCTTGGCAGCCTTTTCCTGCCCATCTTCACCTTATCACTAGGCTGGTTTGAATTGCTGGGCCCATACTTATCGTTCTATGGTGAAGGCCGATTTATCCTAGGGACCATTACCAGCTGTGTTTTGATCCCGATTTATGCGCTTCTGGCCAAAAGGCTATCTTCCAGGTTATTTGTGTGGTTTACCTTCATTACGACATCCATTGCAGCAGCATACCTGTTGAGCGCGATTGGAATGCAAACAGACGGATTTTACCTTGGGTTAATTATCTTCAATACATTGCTGATTGCAGCATACCACCAGCTTAAAAAGAGAGCTCAGCTGCCGTTATTCACAAAGGAACTCGCGCTTTATTCACAGGCAAACTTAGTCCTGTCTACCTTATTAATGCTTTTCTTTTATGAAACTCATGTTTTCAATGGCTTCAATTTGATTTTGACAGCTATTGTCTATCTTTCGATGATTTTCATTAATGGCCATAAAGAGTATCATTTTGTCTTCAGTGCCATGTTCATTTATGGTGCATATCAAATTCTTGAAAATTGGCGATACACAGAGGCAAGCGTAATTGGTTATGCCCTTCTTGGTTTCGTGTTTCTGTTTGTTCCAAAGTTCATTGATGATAAATACGCCTTGAAAAGAGTTTTTCAAATTACTAGCGGGGTTGTATCAGGTCTTGCTTTTTTATTCATCACAGCTGAGGGGATTATGATTCATACAGAAAATCCTTCTTTTATTCTTATGACAGCATACCTGATCATTTCAGCTAACTTCATTTACCTTGCAAACGCCACTGAAAATGTCATTTTTAAATATTTAAGCCCGGTTTTTCTTGCAGTAGCTATGTTTGAGGCCGTCTTGCAGATTGGGAAATGGATCGAGTTCGAAAATCTTGTTTTGCCATTTTTTTGATTGGTTTCATTCTCTTTATTCTTGCAGGCTGGCTGATCAAGATAAATTATCTTCAAGCCATTAAGACCAGCTCGCGGGATGTCGGAATGGTGATCATGCTTTTCGTAATTCTTGTTACTTTTTCCGTGTTCGATTGGTGGGAGCTGGCACTGATGTTCTCCCTGACCAGCTATGCTTTCTATGTCATGATGAAAATTGAAAGCAGGCCGATATTGCCATTGATTGCTCAATGGGCCGCACCCATCTCACTCGGTTTATCTGCTGCTGCAATCGGGGAAGAAATACGGTTACAGTCCAGCTTGTATAGAGATCTTATTGGAATGCCCGGAAATTTCGCGTTTGCGGGAGTCCTTTTATTGGGTGCAAGTTTTGTTCTTGGCAAAACTAAGGAAGTCAACTCGTCTCAAAATGCATTTTTCAGTTCGCATGGTTTCTATGCAGCAAGCCTGTTTTACACATTCACGTCTCCGATAACGAATTTATATGGAGAATCAATCATTTGGTTTGGCGGAATCTTGATGTCTCTATTGCTTTATAGAGTGACAAAAGAGTCAATGGTCGCATTTTTATCCGGTGCAGTCAGCCTTGTCTGGTACTTGATATCAATAGATTCAATTAATGAAGAGTTATTTGATTTTAGTGCAACGATAGAGTCTCTGCTCATTCCTGGAGGCGGATGGTTATTGCTGGGGACAGCCGCTTTACTTTTTCAAAAGCAGAGAGGGCTCGCAGTCGCTTATTCATGGATAGCTCATGTCTACCTCGCTCCGGTAATGGCCATTGAATTAATCCTTTATGGCGAGGAGGCGATTTTAAGCTATGTGATTGCGACTGGTGTCTATGCTGCGAGTATTTTCTTTGTAAAAAAGGAATGGAAAGTGAAATCGCTATTATACGCTGCATTCACAATGTTATTCTTAGCGATCAAGACAGGTATCAGTTATTTTACCGAAACAGATTCTGGCCACTATGCCTTCCTGATGACAAGTATATTGTTGATTGTATTCTGGATATTGTCATCCACAAATTACAAACAAAGAACTTTATATTACCTTATACCTATTTCGCTGTTAGGGGTAGCAAGCTTCCTGGCAGCATATCCATACAGCTGGCTTCTGTTCGGGATAACAATTGGTTATGCAGCAGCGATATTGGTTTTGCTCCATAGAGTGAAATGGGATCTGGTTGCAATAATCCCTTTATTGATGATCTTTTACGGTACCATCCAAATCATGTTCCTGGCACAGCTCCATATGTATTGGGATATGGCTATTCTTTCAGGATCTGGAATTTTGCTTATTTTTTCAGGGAGAAGGATTTATACGGATCTCTGGGAAAAAGGAGGAGGTTTTGGACTGCAAAGCCTGGATGCTTATTCATTAGTTGGAATCTTGTTCATTGTTTCCGTGGCACTAATGGATGGTGAAACCTTCTGGGCTCTCATCGTGCATGGACTCCTTATATCTGCAGGGTTATGGCTGCAGAGGAACAGGGTTCATGGTAGAGGAGTAAGTGTCATTCTCTTTATCGCAGGTGCGTACCTGCTGGTTCCTTATTATGCAGCCGTAGAGCAGCTTACAATCCCTGCCTTATTGGAAAGGGAAGTATACGTACTTCCGTTCGTGGCTCTTGCGATTTTTATCCGGTTTATTTTCAAAGAGAGAAGCAATCAAATCACCAGTTATATCCAATGGGCAGTATTGATTATGGTCTCGCTTTTGCTCATTCAAGATGGACTGGAAAGCAATACGGTTTATGATGCCTTGATTCTTGGCTCGCTGTCGCTTATTTCAATGCTGGCCGGTATGTGGCTGAGAGTAAAAGCTTATTTCTTTGTAGGGACGGGAGTTTTACTTCTTAATGTGCTCCTGCAGACCCGTCCATTCTGGGGAAATCTCCCTTGGTGGGGCTACCTCTTGATTGCCGGTTCAATCCTGATCAGTGTTGCCAGCTTCAATGAGTGGAATAAACAAAAAGGAACTAGAGGGGAGAAAACTCTTCTTGCAAAGTTAAAAGAGAGCTTACTCATGAAAATGAAAAATTGGAATTAATAGAAGCTGGCAAAGGGAAGATTATTATCCTTTGCCAGCTTTGTTTTATGTGAAAGTTAGGATGCAAAAAAGTGCATTTCTGGATGATTTCTGTTACCATTCATAAAAATGAGGGTATCTCATCAGCTAAGGAGGTTATGAAATGAGGGATGTAACTCTTTTGGACATATTTGAACACCATATCGCCCAGAAGTACTTAAAGCGATCGGGTATGGCCCATGCCATTGCTGTTGCTTACCATGCATTCCATCTTGCCAGGAAGCACAATGTAGACGTTGACATTGCAGCGAAAGCCGGATTCCTGCATGATATCGGCCATTTTACCTGGTATAGGAACGGCCAATGGGACTACGAGCTTTACCGGAAAAATGATATCCACCCAATTAAGGGAGCGGAAAGAGCGCATAAACTCTTGATCCGATTGGGTGAGAACCCCGTGCAGGCGAAAGCCACTTCACTTGCAATCCTTTTCCATACAGACTCCTTTTTGCCTTCAAACGATATTGTCCGTACTCCGCTACAGCAGGTAGTGAAATGGGCAGATGAAAAAGACGAAGAAGAAGGCGGGAACCACCATTACCGGAAAATAGAATATGAGCGTGCAAAGCAAAGCATAATCAGGCTCGATAAAATGATTGATGAAGTGCTTATAAATGATGAGGGCAGCGGAGGAACACAATTGCCATCTTAAATGCAACAAGGGCATCGGGTCTTCCCGTTGCCCTTATTCAATCTCCGGAGCTGGCTGGATCTTAACGATTTTCAGGAAAAATTCTTTCTATAGTAGCATTAAAATCTTCAGTAAGCCCTACGATCGGTCTCCTGGTCTGAAGCTGCTCCTTATAGTCTGTCATACTGACAACAAAGTCCGCGTTGGATGATACATAAACATCATCAATTGAATCATCGTTGATTTTAACCTGTTGAGATATTTTATTCTCTAAATCACCCGGAATGCCCTTTGTATCACCGTTTTCGAGAACTACGGCCACATAAGCTCTTTGCTGCACGGTGATGATGGTAGCGCTTTGAACTTCATTAAGCATTTCTACTTGTTCCTCCGCGTCTTCATCCACATGCATCCTATATGTTTGATTATATGAATTGGAAGTGTATTCGTCGTTGATATTCTGAATTTGTGCACCATCATTATTTATCTGATAAGTTTCTGCTCCCTCATCCGTATATGTATTGCAGCCAGTGAACAAAAGGACGGTCATAATCAGAATAAACGCCTGTACGCTAATTCGTTTCATTGGCAAATCCTCCTAATTTTAAAATCGCAAATAGAATGTCCAAATCATCGGAGTTTTATTCTAAATGTCTCCCAACTTATCAAAAGTTAGAAAAGATAATTTTTTGATTGGTCATTGGGTACTGGAAAATAAGGCGTTGTGGATATTTGAAAAGATGGAGGAATTTTATGAAAGCGCCGCCATAAGATTAATAGATAAAAAGTTTAGGAGGTTTTTAATGAACAAGATCAGGGGTTTGATGAGTATCGCTATAACAATTGTCTTTTTTCTTTCCGTCTTTTCACCAGCCGAAGCGGCTAGAAAAGTGCCTGTAGCTTCTGAGAAGGATCCAGTCGTTTTTGTACACGGTTTTACAGGTTCGTCTTCCAGCTTTGATAATATGAAACAATGGCTTGTTAGCAGGGATGGCCGTCCAACTACCTGTTTGCTATCCAATATTCAAATACTACAGGAAGCAGTGCAGACAATGCATATGAACTGCAATCATTCGTGAAAAACGTCCTGCGCCAGACGAAAGCGTCAAAAGTAGATATAGTCGCACATAGTATGGGTGGGCTGAGTACTCGATACTATGTAAAATACCTGGACGGTGCCCAAAAAGTAGATGATGTAGTCACATTAGGTTCCCCTCATCACGGAACGAACTCTTCATACTTTGGATTGTGGACAGAAGGAGCTAGAGAAATGGTTCCCGGAAGTGCATTCCTGAACGACTTAAACAGTGTTGACGAAACACCAAATGGCAGTGACCCTTCAGCGGCCATCCTATACACGTCAATATACAGCAGTGCGGATACAGTCATAAATCCCTATACGAGTTCAATTATTAATGGAGCAGAGAATATTGAAATTAGTGATGTGAGCCATAGCGGTCTGTTGACAGATTCAATAGTCAGACCTTTGATTAAAACCGGGTTGGAGGATGGAGGGCGAAATACAAATTAGATATACAAAAGGCCAGCTGCGAAGCTGGCCTTTTGTAATTTGATTATGAATCTGTGTTGATCAGGTTCCTCTTTTCTCTGAGTTTATAAAACTTCCACACATCCTTTATGACAATCTTCACTACAGAATAAAGGGGGATGGCGATCAGGATCCCTACGAAGCCATACAAGGAGCCTGCCGCGATTAACAGAAGGATGACGGTGATTGGATGGATGCTGAGCTTTTTGCCCATTACCTGAGGAGTAACAAGATTCCCTTCAAGCTGCTGCACGATTATTAGGACGATAAGTACCTTTAACATCATCATAGGATTGCTTGTGAGGGCAACGAATAATGCTGGAATAACACCTATAAGTGGACCCAGGAATGGAACGACTGTTAAAAACATCGTGAAAATCGCAAGGATCAGGGCGTATTCAAGTCCGATGATCTTATACCCAATATACATCAGTATCCCGTCAACAAGCGCGATGATAAATTGGCCAGTTACATAGGTGAATAGCGTTTTATCAATATCTTTTAAGATTTTATTCCCTTCCTGCACATGTTCTTCAGGAAGTAGTTTCAAAATATAAGGCCTTAATTTTTCATCATCCTTCAATAAGAAGAAAGCAATAAATGGTACTACCACGAGAACAGTTGCGACACTTGTAATCACGGAAAAAACCGTCATGAGATTTTCTCCCAAACTTTGTAAGATATTGCTCATATAGTTCAGTGCCCTCTGCTTGATTTCATCCGCATTAATAAATCCCAGCTGGTTATCATTGATGACTTTTTTCGACTCTTCCGTTATTTCATCTACTTTTTGAGGAAAGTTTTCCTTTATTTCGCTGACTTGTTCTCCTAATTGGGAACCTGCAAAGTAAACAAATCCTGAAAATAATCCAGCTACTAGAACAAAGACAAGCAAAATACTCACTATTTTTGGCATGTATTGATCAAACCATTGAACTGGTTTCCTTAAAATATAATAGACAAGACCTGAAATCAAGATAGGAAAGAAAATCGCGATAATAAAATTTTGCAGCGGCCAAACAAAGTAGTCTATCTTCCCAAAGAGGAAGATGATAAGTAGCAGCAGAATGGTTCCGGTTGCGTATTTAAAAAAAAGGTCGTTGAATCCACATAGCGTAACCCCCTGAATATTTATGTATCTTCTTATTACTTACCTTAAATCATTATCCACTAAACAAACTGGTTGTCATATAGTGTCCAGTTTCCTCATATAATTATAAAAATTGGTAGTTTCATATAAGTTTTAACGGGTAAATATTCTGGTCAACATAAATAGAATCGCAGCATTAGCCACTGGTCATCTTCTGTGTAAAGGGGTCTCTGTATGGTTGCAGTCGAAGAACATCTGTTATTTATCAAAGAACTTGGCCGTTTATTCGATGAGTACGCGCAATGCGAGGATAAGGAACTGAAAAATGAGATTTATAAAGATATTCAGCTATTAGGTAAAGCAATCAATATCAGTAACTAGGTTCAAATAGAATCCGGCAAGCCCTTAATCAGCGGCTTGCCGTTTTATTTTTTTAATAGGAAATTAAGGAAATTATAAAATATTTTCAATGTGGATAACTATCCAGGTTTTCTTAATCCAGCTCCAGCGCCTAGCCCCTCGAGTCGCTTCGGTCCGCCCAATGAAGTCAAAGAACGACTTCACTGGTCGGCCCTCCAGCGCTTGTTGGGGCTGAACGAGGCGCTTGCGCTTTTTGTTCTTAAGAAGTATATATATTTTGAGTGTGAGAAAGAGGCGGTAACAAAAAAAGTACCAACTGGAGTTATATTTAGGAAAGCCAGCCGTTGTTCTATCATATATATTGAACAAGCATATGAAAGGGGAGGGTTATATGAGAATTGACCTTTCAAGGGAACAATATCTGACACTAGTGAAATTATTGCAGCTTGGAAACTGGCCTCTAGGACTGACTGAAGCAAATCAGGAACTGGTGAGTAAAGCGGAGGATCTTGAACAATATATTTTCTCGTTATCAAGGGACTTTGAAGCTGGTGAGGGAATTTACTATGACGAGGAAGAGGAATATTACTATCTTTCTGAAGACCTCAGGGATACGGTGGAAGTGATTATTGATGAGTACGAGGAAAATGTCTTTTGGGATCAGCTTACCCATAAGCTCGCTACGATTGAATTAAAACGTGAAGTCACTATCGAAGCTTCAATTGAGCAAAAAATCAATCGGCTTTTCCAACTAAAAGCACGTTACGAAAAATACTTCCTGGAAAACGGCCTGGACAAAATTGATATTCTATAAGGGAAAATCCGGCCTAACATGGCCGGATTTATTTTATGAAGATTCTCGCTTTTTCAGAAGTGTAATCGGCTGCGAATACCAGGATAATATAGAAAAATAGCAAGAGCGTAATATCTGTGTAATGGAAGAAGCTCATGCTCAGCTTGAATTGCTGGCCCAGTCCTCCTGCACCAACAAAACCAACGACAATTGTCGTTCGCATGATGACCTCCCAACGGTAAAGAATATACGTCAGGAATCGGGGAAGAGCAGCCGGCAGTACTCCATACAAAAAGAGCTGAAAACGCCCTGCCCCGGATGAAGAAAGATTCCGAACCGGCCTAGAGTCTATATCTTCGATTACCTCTGCAAAAAGCTTTCCAAGAATCCCGAAATTATGAAGAGCAAGTGCGATTGCCCCCGGCAATATTCCAGGTTTAAAAATAAAGATTATGATCATTGCCCAAACAAGCTCCGGGACTGCCCGAGAAAAGATATAGCCCCCGCGAACAACACCAAATGAAAACCAACCATGCCATTTTTTAACCAGCGTGAGGGACCCGTCCGCAACATTCCTTGCTGCGGGCACAACCGTCAGGAGTGCGGCAATTGTCGAAAAGCCAGTAGCCATCACACTCATGACCAATGTTTCAATCGTAAGGTCCAGTGCATTTCTCCAGTTTTCAGCATTAAGATAGGCTGGACTTTCTTCATCGATACCTAAAAGCCCCTTAAAAAACTTGCTAGCGTAAAAAGATTCTTTTCTGAAAACAGTAAGGACAAGCTTGCACTTTCAACAATAAATATCGATACCCAGGATCCAACCACAAGGAGCAATAGAGCATAAACAGAAGCAGTTACAAAGCTGATCTTATGTTTCCTCATTGTACCAGCCTCTTTCTTAGTTGATTGCTCCAGAGATCGATCATGATGACTAGGGTGATTAAAAAGAACACAAAAGTCCAGACTTCATCATAATGAAGATCATCAAGGCTCAACTGTATTTGATATCCCAGTCCGCCGATGCCGACAAAGCTCATAATAGCAGATGAACGAACCGCGCACTCGAATCGGTACATCGCATAACTGGTAATGCTTGCCCTTACCATCGGCAAGTAACCATACCATAAAGCCTGCAGTTTGGAGGCGCCTGCTGCTTCCAAAGCTTTAATCGGTTCCCTCGGTATGTCCTCCAGCATATCTGCAAAAATTTTCCCGAGGATGCCGCCGTATGGTATAGCCAGGGCAAAAATCGCGGCAAAAGGAGAGAGACCAATCGACGCAACGAATAACCAGGCCCAAACGAGTTCATGAATGGCCCTCATGAAGCCAAGCTGTCCTCTAAAAAAGGCCGTATATACCTTTTGATCTTACCTTCTGATACCACAATTCCTGCTGCTAGAATGCCATAGAAAAAGGCAATGATAATCGCCAGACTCATGCCGGCAGCAGCATAAGAAAGAGTAGTCCAGCTTGATTCCAAGGCGAGAAGAAGGATGTCACCCGATAAATCAGGAGTGAAAAATGCTGCAGCAATTTGTTTTGCAGTTTTGAATCCTCCGCTGTGAATTAAGTTACTATTCCATTCAACAGAGAAGAGGCTTAACATGAATGCCAGCAATAGGATCAGTGTAAGGATCTTACGTTTATGGAGCTCAAAGCTTAACCATCTTTTATCCATATCAAGAGATCTCCTGTAGTCTGTAAAGGCTCCTGATATGGTCATCAGTTACGGAGGAAGCGGGGAGATCAAAGAAGAGTTCGCCATCTTTAAGGGCTATCAATCTGTCAAAATATTTCCTTGCATATTCGACTGAATGAAGGCTGGCGATCAGTGTCTGCTTTTCCTCTGATGCGATTTTAACCAATAGATCGAGGACATCTTCCGCACGCGCTGGATCTAGCGAGGCAACCGGTTCATCGGCCAGGACGATTTCAGGATTTTGGACAAGAAGCCTTGCAAGCGCTACCCGTTGTTGTTCTCCACCGGAGAGGGAAGAAGTTTTTTCATACAATTTATCTGTCAATCCCACCCGACTCAGTACCTGGATTGCATATTCCTTATCCTGAGGTACCAGCATGGATAGAAGTGATTTAAAAATTCCCCATTCGGACAGCCTGCCAGCTAGAACATTATGGATGACCGGAAGCTCACCAACAAGGTCAAACTGTTGGCGAATGATACCGATTTTTTTGCTCTCTTCTTATGGTCCATTAGTCTAGAGAGAGGGTGGCCGTCTATCAGGATTTCACCCTGATTTGGTGGAAGAATGGCTGCCAGCAAGTTCAGCAAGGTAGTTTTTCCTGCTCCGCTTGGACCAATCAGGGCAACTAATTCTCCTTTTTTAACAGTAAAAGAGAGGGAAGATAAGGCTATCTTCCGCTCATAAATTTTTGATATTTGCTTAATGCATATTGCTTCTTGCATGAAATCCACCTACTTGATGATCTTAAGTTGCTTTGCGACCTTTTCTATTGCTTCGTAATTTTCATTTTTCGTTTCTATGAATTTATCAGTCTGCAATAATTCCATGATTTCGTTATCCTCAGAATTCATGGAAAGGATAGCTTCTTTGAGTTTAGCTTTCGTATCTGCATCCATCTTGTTTAATGTCCAGTTGTAGTCATAGTACTCAGGAGTTGTATAAAATACTTTTACCTTTGATTCATCTACTTTGCCTTCTTTTACAGCTGCTTCCCATACAGAAATATTCAACGCACCTGTCTGGTACGCACCTGATTCAACGAGCTTATAAGTCTTATCATGTGAACCGGAGTAATTCGGCTTTCCATCAAGGTCCTGGTCCGGTCTATACCTGCTTCCATCATGAAGGAGCGCGGCATTAAGTGACCGGAAGTAGAGCTCTCACTCCCAAAAGTAAAGGATTTCCCTTTTAATTCTTCCAGGCTATCAATCTTCACATCATTGTTGGCAATGAATACGGATTTAAACTTTTCATCGATCGGTCTCTGTGCAAATGCTTCAGCTTCAGGAACTAAGTTTCTTGCTTGTACACCAGTGAGGCCGCCAAACCAGGCAAGCTGGATTTCGCCACGTTCAAACGCAGTGACAAGCGCGGAATAATCAACAGAAGGGACATACTCAACATTCAATCCTGTTTTCTCTTCTAAGTCCTTCGCAAAATCCTCCATGCTCCGGTTCAAATCTGCTGCATTCTGGTCAGGAATTGCACCGATTTTAATCGTTTCTGTTTTTGTGTCTTTTTTTCCTGAGTCTGTACCATTGTCAGAACAAGCTGCAAGGGCAAGAATCATCAATAAGCTTAATAATGCAATCAATTTTTTCATTTGTAATCACCTTTATAAATAAATTTTATGTATCCTATAAAATTTATCAATAACACGTGGATAACTCAATACATTTCTGTAAAATTAAATATGACTATTATTGGAAGGGAGGTTATCCGGTCCCAAGTAGAGTGTTAATAAGACTTTTTTTATCACTTAAAAGAAAACCTGACGGGAAAATTCCGTCAGGTTCCTAATGCTTTTAATTCGATTTTCCAGCCCATTCTTCAACATTCCAGACTTTTGTTACCCAGTCTTCGTAGAAATCCGGTTCGTGGCTGACAAGGACAATCGTCCCTTTATAAGCCTTCAATGCTCGCTTTAATTCTGCTTTCGCAGAAATGTCAAGGTGGTTGGTAGGCTCGTCAAACAACAGCCAGTTGCTCTCATGCATCTGCAATTTTGTCAGGCGGACTTTCGCCTGCTCACCGCCGCTAAGCTGGTTCAGCGGACGGGATATATGTTCATTCTTCAGGCCGCCACGTGCCAATGCAGCACGGACCTGATGCTGATCCATGCCCGGGAATTCGCTCCAGACATCTTCAATCGGAGTGATGCTTCCTGCTTTTACTTCCTGTTCAAAGTACGAAGGGAAGAGAAAGTCGCCGCGTTCGATCTTGCCGCTCAACGCAGGGATTTTTCCAAGCATCGTTTTTAACAACGTCGATTTACCGACACCATTCATTCCGACAATCGCTATCTTCTCGCCGCGCTCGATCGTAACCGACATTTTAGGGAGAAGTGGGTGAGTATATCCAATTTCAAAGTCAGTGCCTTCAAATACATATCGGCTGCTTGCGCGTGATTCCTTAAACTCAAAAGTAGGTTTCACGGCTGTTTCAGGTCTGTCAATTCGTTCCATACGGTCAAGCTGCTTCTGTCGGCTTTTCGCACGGCCCGTTGTCGAATAGCGTGCCTTATTTTTAGCAATGAAATCTTCTTGTTTCTTGATGAATTCCTGTTGTTTTTCATATGCGTTGATATGCTGATTCTTGTTAATCTCAGCCAATTCCAGGAATTTTTCATAGGTAGCAGTATAGCGTGTGAGCTTTGAAAATTCCAGCTGGAAAATGACGTTTGAAACCGGGTTCATGAATTCAGTGTCATGTGAAATCAGGATAAAAGCATAAGGGTAATCCTTCAGGTATCTTGTAAGCCACTGGATATGCTCGACATCAAGGTAGTTGGTCGGCTCATCAAGCAGGAGAACCTTTGGTTTTTCAAGCAATAGCTTTGCAAGCAGTACTTTTGTACGCTGACCGCCGCTCAACGCAGAAACATCGCGGTCTATACCGATTGCGTCTAAACCAAGACCCCGCGCCGCTTCTTCGACCTCCATATCAAGGGAGTAGAAACCGCCTGCATCTAAGGCATCCTGGATTTCGGCCATTTGTTCAAGTAGCTTTTCGAGCTCCTCGGGAGTTGCATCCGCCATTTTTGCTGTCACTTCATTTAGTTCTTCTTCTTTCTTAAAGAGTGGAAGAAAGGCATCGCGCAATACATCGCGGATTGTTTTTCCGGGTGTCAAAACTGTATGCTGGTCAAGATATCCATACTCAACACCTGATGTCCATTCAACTTTACCGGAATCGTGTATCAACTGCCCAGTAATGATATTCATCAATGTCGACTTTCCGACACCATTCGCTCCTACAAGACCAACGTGGTCTTCCGCCAGCAAACGAAAGGAAACATCTTTAAAGAGGGTACGGTCCCCAAATGTGTGGCTTAAATTTTCTACATTTAATAAACTCATGATAAAATCCTCGCTTTAATCTATTCTAAGAGAACAAATATTTTCAATCACATTTCTTAATCATACTAAAATCTCTGGTTTTCGACCAGCGTTTTCTAGTCTGGAAGATATGGAAACTGTTTATGCCAGCTTTGTGGAATTTTACCTAATTCGGAATCCGAAACAACGACCATAGACATAGTAGTAAATTATAAAATTAGGATAAATTAACTGAATTTACAAAAAATACAGTTTTTTAATTGAATCGTAGTTTTCACCTCTGCTATATTTTTATTCAATACATAGAAGGAGGTTTAAATAATGAAAAAACGTTTGTTATCGAGTCTTATTTTAGCTGGTGCTCTGACGGTTTCTTCGGTCCCATTCAATGTCCTTGCCCATGACGAGCTTGGGGATGTCAATATTGAAAAAGGAGAGAGGGCTGGATATAGCAACGTTTCTGTCCCAGTAATGGAGGGCAGCAAAAACCTTCAATTTTTACATGAAGCAGCCGCTCCTGAAATGAAAACGGTAAGGGAAGACGGAAAACAGAATAGCTTTGCGGATGTCTATGCTCATAAAGGGTATGCATATCTTGGAACACACACCAAAAATGGCGCAAACGGAGGCGTGCGTGTATTTGATTTGAAGGATCCGTCAAATCCTAAAGAGGTTGCTGTTTTTGCCAACAATGATATCCCGGGCACGTGGCAGGAAAAGGTGATTGTTAAAAGTGTAAACACACCCACTTTCAAAGGTGACCTTGCTGTGGTAAGTGTCCAGCAGCTAAATAGTAAAAACCCAGATTCAAAAGGAGGATTCCTTCTGTATGATGTTACAAATCCAACAGAACCAAAAAAATTAGGATTTTATGAGGTAACAAAAAAGACAAGGGGAACTCATGAATTATACTTAACGATGCAGGGAAACCGCGCGATCGTACTTGCCGCCAATCCTTATGCAGACTATTATAGCCATGGGGAGGAGAAGGACTTCCAGGTTGTTGATGTCAGCGACCCTGCTAACCCTCAAAAGCTATGGGAGTTCGATCCAAGAACGCTGGAGGAAATTCCGGATGATTTTAACGGATACCATTGGAATTCTCCTGACGGAAAAACCCGTCCAGTCTTCAATCACAGCACAATGATAGATGAAACCGGTAAGTATGCTTATGTCTCCATGTGGGATCTCGGAACAGTCATTTTTGATATCAGCAATCCCGAAAACCCTCAATACCTGGGACGCACAGATTTCGGTTCCGACCAGCAGGGGTCAGCACACTCGGCAACCCTTGCAAAAGGAGGAAATGTACTGATAGAAACCAGGGAAGTTTACGTACCGATAAGAGAAGGCTATGAACAATCCTATGGTTACACAAGGATCTTTGATATCAAGGATAAGACAAACCCTAAATTGCTAAGCGAGTTCAAGACTGATTTAGTTGATAACGTGGAGGATGGTACTACATTCGCAAACACAGTCCATGATCCTAAAGTACACGGAAACACATTGTACTTATCCCACTATGCAGGAGGAGTATATGCCGTTGATATAACAAACCCTGCAAAACCTGTGCAGGTTGGGCAATATGTTCCTGAAAAAAGTGATGTATGGGGAGTGTTTGTAGACAGGAATTATATTCTTGCATCTGATATTGGGTCAGGATTAAAAGTTTTGTTAAAGAATAATAGTTCCGCTGAAACTCCCAGATATGGAGTAGAGTAAAGGATAAAAGCAAAAGCATGCAGAGATGCATGCTTTTGCTTTTTTTAGGCTCTTATACCTTTAAAAAATCGGAAGTTAGAAAAGCTATAATCAATGTTCAAATCAGCTTTTATAAAAACTTCTGTATACCTTGAAAGGTAAGCAACTTGTTTATTAATAAACAGACAGGGTAAATGGTCACTGACTAACTAATTTGAGGTGTATTACATGACAGTAACCAACAGTTTTTTATTTACTAAGGAAGATATGGTCAATCCTGACCTTGTACCTGAATGGGTAATAAATGAATATGAAAATTTCCGGAATGTCGTCACTCATCGGGAGTTTCCTTGTTACTTCGGGATGTCTGCCGAGAAAAAAGGTGAACTCCGTTATTCATATATCAGCAGGGACAATTGGGATCAATTGCCCGGCGCTATTGAAGAGTTCATTGCATTGTTTGATGAATCCAAGCCTCTTATAAGACATGGATTGTTTGTATTTGTCGAGCCCGAAATGGAAGAAAAAACAATCGAGTATTATCGTCAATATTTTTGGAATGTACTTCAGTTTTTACACGAAAAAGATACGAAGCCATGGCCTGCAGATTATCCAAAAGATCCCGACCATCATTTATGGGCATTTTCGTTTGCAGGTGAACCATTTTTTGCTTTCGGAAATGCTCCTGCCTATAAACAGCGAAAGACCAGGGACCTGGGAAATAGTCTTATTCTTGGATTTCAGCCGCGCCGAATCTTCGAGGGACTTGAAGGAACCTCAAAGGGCGGAAGTATGTCGCGTGAAAAGGTAAGGGAGCGCGTAGAGAAATGGGACAACCTGCCAAAGCACCCTAATGTCAGCCATTATGGCGACCCGGAACATAGAGAATGGAAAATGTATTTCATCGGTGACGACAGCAAACCAATAGAAGGCAAATGTCCTTTTCACCATAAATAAGACGAGAGGCTAAACTCTGATAACGGAGTTTAGCCTCTTTTAGGTCATTTGATTCTTGGTTGATTTGATAATTCAATTCTCTTAGTGAAATTCTTTAGAACCGAATTCGACATATTTAATATGTAAAATTATGCCTGGTTTTGCTATAATTGTATTGGGCTAGAACTTATTCAAAGAACAGACATCCACATCTCACACTTTTTTTAAGGAGGATGCTATATGAAGGCTACAGGAATCGTGAGGAAGACTGATCAGCTGGCAGAGTGGTCATTCCGATGGAGCTTAGGAAAAAATTGAGCATCGGTGAAAGTGATCCGCTTGAAATTTTTGTGGATGAGGATATGATAATCCTGAAGAAATACCAGCCAGATCGGACTTGCATCATAACTGGGACAATCAGCAGTGATAATATGTCACTAGCAGACGGGAAAATTATCTTAAGTAAAGAGGGAGCAGAGCAATTGATGATAGAATTGCAAAGCTACCTCGCAACTAGCTAGAAATAAAAGCGTAAGCGCCTTGATCAGCCCCGACAAGCGGTGAAGGGCCGACCGGTGAAGTCGTTCTTTGACTTCATTGGGCGGACCGAAATTGAAATGTATAGCCGACTGTTCAGAAACGCAGAAACTGGAGACTCCGACAAAGAAGCGCTTTTTGCTTCTGTGGGCGGAGTTGAAGTTTCGGAGTTTCTGGGAGGCGAAACTAGACAGGCGACTCGAGGGGCTAGGCGCTGAAGCTAGACATTATTCTTAGTACAAAAAAGATTATTTTATAAACCAACATTCAAAGCAGTCCTGCTTCCAGGACTGCTTTTTGATTACAAGTCTTTTCGGTAGATAGGCATGCTCATGCAGCGCGGGCCTCCACGTCCTCTTGATAGCTCCGAACTTGGAATCTCGATCACTTCCACTCCATTTTTACGCAACAAGTCATTCGAAACATAGTTACGGTCATAAGTAACGACCACACCTGGGGCAATCGCAAGTGTATTGGAGCCGTCGTTCCATTGTTCGCGGGCTGCTGCAATTTCATGTCCACCTCCACAGGGAATAAGTACGAGCTCCTGTAGACCAAGGACTTCTTTAAGGGTTTCTGTAAGATTTGAGCGCTCGGAAATGTTAAGCGTGTCAGGATCCTTGCCTTTTTCGAGAATATAGATTTTCATATTTCCATTAGGACCTTCAATTCCATAATGGATTGTGAATTTCTCATGATCAACCATTGTAAATACAGTATCAAGATGCATATAGGCTCTTAATTTAGGAATTTCAACTGCAACTACTTTTTTAATAGTACCGTTCCTTGCAAAAATCCGTTTCGCCAATTTTTCAATCGCTTGTGCAGACGTCCTTGCACTAACCCCAATCGCAATCACCTCAGGACTGAGTACCAACTCGTCTCCGCCTTCTAATGGATAATATTCCTCGCGGTCATACCAATGTGGAATATCATGCCCTGAGAATCTTGGATGGTGTTTAATGATAAAGTCCATGAACAAAGATTCTCTTTTTCTTGCACCTTCACACATTTTGTTTAAAGAAACTCCATTTCCAATAACGGCTGCCGGGTCCCTTGTAAAATAAAGGTTGGGCATTGGGTCAAGAAAGAATGGGTAGTAATCATCGAGCAGCTCATGTAAATGTACTTTTTTCTCTGGCTCGATTTCTGATTTTAGAACCCCTGACATGACTTTGCGGATCATTTCATCAGTTGAAAGAGAGTGAAGATACTCTTCGACTGTTTGTCTCGAGCCATTTAAATTGCTCTTGCTTTCATTCAATACTTGATCGATGAACTGTTGTTGTAATTCATCAGTTTTTAATGCTTCTTCCATTAATTTTTCTAAATAGAGAACTTCAACACCGCGGTTTCTTAATACATCCGAGAAGTAATCATGCTCTTTTTGAACCGCCGGCAGGTAAGGAATATCATCAAATAGGAGCCGTTCCAGGTATTTGGGCGTCAGGTTTTCGACTTCCTTTCCTGGCCGGTGCAGGACCACGGATTTTAACTCGCCAATTTCAGACGTTACATTCAAAGGGTATTTCATATAAGCAGCCTCCATATTCAGTATCTATTTCTATATGAAATAAGGAGGAAGTGATCATTATGTAAAACTCAAAATTTCACTGCCCCCGCCAAACTGCTTGCCTGCAGACTGGCCTCCTTTTCTATACCCTAATAAAAACTTTCAAACCTAATTTCGAGTCGTTCTTCAAAGGGGAAGAGTCTTCGTTTAATTGCCAAGGAAAGGATTTCACTGAAAAACCTGCTTCCGATGCGAAAGCGGATTTCAAAAAAATCACGCATTATGACAAAAAAAGGGAAAACTAAATAGATAAAAAAGAAAGCGTTTTCTGTCCTTCATAGATGTACAAACAAAATAAATATGATAAAGTATATTTTGTAAACACACATTAAACATGGAAAAAGAGGCATAAATATTGTCCTCTCCAAAAAGACAGATGTATCCATTATAATGACATGCCAAATTTGACGGCAGAAAGGGGATTTACGATGTCTAGTAAAACATTGGACCAATTTTTAAATGAGAATCTCGAGGATTTAAAAGGGAAGGGTTTATATAATGTAATCGACCCGCTTGAGAGCCCAAATGGACCAGTCATAACCATTAATGGGAAAGAGATGATTAACCTCTCCTCAAATAATTACCTTGGACTCGCTACGGATGAGAGACTGAAAAAGACTGCAGATGAAGCCATTGAAAAATTTGGAGTGGGTGCAGGAGCGGTGCGAACGATCAATGGTACGCTCCAGCTGCATATTGAACTTGAAGAAGTGCTGGCGAAATTCAAAAAGACAGAAGCTGCGATTGCATACCAATCCGGATTCATGTGCAATATGGCTGCCATTTCAGCTGTCATGGATAAAAATGACGCCATCCTTTCCGATGAATTGAACCATGCATCAATCATTGATGGCTGCCGTTTATCCAGAGCAAAGATCATCCGCTTCAACCACTCAGACATGGAAGATCTCCGCGCAAAAGCAAAAGAAGCGAAGGAGTCAGGCCAATACAATAAAATCATGGTTATCACTGACGGCGTATTCTCTATGGATGGAGACATCGCAAAGCTTCCAGAAATTGTTGGAATTGCAGAAGAATTCGACCTTATTTCATACGTCGATGATGCACACGGTTCAGGTGTGCTTGGAGAAGGTGCTGGAACTGTTAAGCATTTCGGCCTTTCGGATAAAGTCGATTTCCAAATTGGAACTCTATCAAAGGCCATTGGCGTTGTAGGAGGCTATGTTGCGGGTAAACGAAACTTGATCGACTGGCTGAAGGTTAGAAGCCGTCCGTTCCTTTTCTCAACTTCACTCACTCCGGCCGACGTTGCTGCCAGCAAAAAAGCAATCGAAATTTTGATGGAAAGCACAGAATTGAACGAGCGTTTATGGGAGAATGCAAACTATCTGAAGGACGGTCTGCAAAAACTCGGTTTCGACATTGGCCATTCAGAAACACCAATCACTCCATGTATCATTGGTGATGAAGTCAAGACGCAGCAGTTCAGCAAAAGATTGTACGAAGAAGGAGTATACGCTAAATCCATCGTATTCCCTACTGTACCCCGTGGAACTGGCCGTGTAAGAAATATGCCTTCGGCAGCACATACAAAAGATATGCTTGACAAGTCCATTTCTATTTATGAAAAGGTCGGCAAGGAATTAGAAATTATTTAATTGGATATGCTGGTTTGTTTAACAAGCCGGCTTCCTTTTTTCTCTTGTAATAAAGTCCGATTTATTAAACTTAGATTGATGTCCAGCTCCAGCGCCTAGCCCCTCGAGTCGCTTCGGTCCTGCCAATGAAAGTCAAAGAACGACTTCACTGTCAGGCCCACCAGCGCTTGTCGGGTCTGACCTAGGCGCTTGCGCTTTTCTTATGGAGGGAGTACTTAAAATGAAGAAGATTTTGATTACTGGCGCGCTTGGCCAGATTGGTTCTGAACTAACAGTTAAACTACGTGACATCTATGGTCAGGACAATGTAATTGCGACGGACATCAGGATAACTGATTCAGAAGCTGCTAACAACGGCCCATTTGAGATCCTAGATGTAATGGACGCAAACAAAATGATGGAACTTGCAAAGAAATATAATGTCGATACCATCATGCATATGGCAGCATTGCTGTCTGCCACGCTGAAACAAAGCCGGTATTTGCCTGGAACCTTAACATGGGCGGTTTAATGAACTCTCTTGAAACAGCAAGAGAACTCAATTTGCAATTTTTCACACCAAGCTCCATTGGTGCATTCGGGCCTAATACTCCTAAGGACAGTACCCCTCAGGACACCATCCAGCGTCCAACTACCATGTATGGTGTGAACAAGGTTGCCGGCGAATTGCTTGCAGATTACTATTTCCACCGTTTTGGGGTAGACACAAGAGGAGTAAGATTCCCTGGATTGATTTCTTATGTAACCCCTCCAGGCGGAGGTACAACGGATTATGCTGTAGAAATCTACTATGAAGCAATCAAAAATGGAAAATACAGTTCATATATTGATAAAGGCACTTATATGGACATGATGTATATGCCAGATGCGCTTGGGGCGATCATTGACCTGATGGAAGCTGACCCTTCCAGGCTGATGCACAGAAATGCTTTTAACGTTACGGCAATGAGTTTGATCCAGAGGAACTTACAGCGGAAATCAAGAAGCATATTCCTGGGTTTGAAATCTCTTATAATGTCGATCCTGTGAGACAGGCCATTGCCAACAGCTGGCCTAATTCTATCGATGCATCAGCTGCGGCTGAAGAGTGGGGATTCAAAGCGAAATATGACATCTCAAGTATGACTGCTGACATGCTGGAAAAATTAAAAGCAAAGCTATAGATAAAAGGAAAAGGTGAAATCTCATTGATTTCACCTTTTTACATAGATTAGTTTATCTTTCTTTTCTATGACTTTCCCAACGATAGCCGCGTGAAAGAGCCCTTTATTTTTTAAGGCTTCGACATACTGCCCGGCTTCACTTTCAGGAAGCGAAACGAGTAGACCTCCAGAAGTAATCGCATCACATAGTACCAACTGCTCTTCTGTAGAAATGTCCTCATACTCCACATTGTTATCCAGCCATTTATGGTTGGATTTTGATCCTCCTGGCACTATTCCTTTTGCAGCCAATTCATATGTACCATCTAAAACAGGTACATCCGTTAACGAAATCTCAAAACTGACATTGCTGCCACGTGCAATCTCGCTGCCATGACCAAGCAGGCCAAAACCTGTCACGTCGGTAACGGCGTGTGGAGTAAAGTCTTTCAGCGCATCTGCAGCAGACTTGTTCAGTAAAGCCATTGTTTCGGTTACTTCCCGCTCCTGTTCAGCAGTGACAGCGCTGCGCTTGATTCCTGTAGTCAAGATACCGACTCCAATAGGTTTTGATAGAACAAGCAGATCACCCGGTTCTGCACCGACATTTTTCCAGATGGCTCCAGGGTGGGCCAGACCCGTGACAGATAAGCCGAATTTTGGTTCCTGGTCATCGATTGAATGACCGCCGATCGTCAATGCACCAGCTTCCTTCACTTTGTCACTGGCACCTCTTAATATTTCTGCAAGCATATCTGGACCAAGCTTTTTAATAGGATAGCCCACAATATTAAGGACTGTTTTAGGTTCACCGCCCATTGCATAAACATCGCTCAGGGCATTAGCGGCTGCAATCTGTCCAAACATATATGGGTCGTCCACTACAGGGGTGAAGTAATCAATCGTTTGGATCAGGGCGATATCTTCTGTAAGTTTATATACACCTGCATCATCGGAAGTCTCATGTCCGACAAGCAATTCAGGAACATTTTCCTGTGCTGGCAATAGACGCAAAACTTGCGTCAAGTCCTCGGGACTGATTTTGCATCCTCAGCCAGCCTTTGTTGATAGTGAAGTCAAACGGATTTTCTCGTGTTCACTCAACCTGATCACCTCCAAAAAAGTATACTCTTTCTTGTTTTGAAAATCATCCCTAAGCTAATATTATTTGCACTGTTATTGGCTTTACACTAAAATGACAGTAAATACATATAAAAAGTATTACAGGGGGATTTTGCAATGAAGAATTTTCAAGTAACCATCCAATTTTGCATGCAGTGAAATTATGCACCAAAAGCCGCGAGTTTCGCGGAAGAATTATTCACGCATTTCCGAAGCCAGATTGAGAAGATGGAACTGATCCCAGCTTCCAAAGGAGCTTTTGAAGTCACGATCAATGGCCAGACAATATATTCGAAACTGGATACAGGTGTTTTCCCTGATTCAGGCGAAATGATTAAACAAATGGAAGCGATGAAATAATGCCCTGCAAATTGCCAGGGTTTTTTTATACACTTTATCAAGATTTTTCACGGTTTATACGCTTTCCATTTATCCTTAAAGTTCACCGTTTTGAAAAAACTTTTAATTGGGCAATAATGATATAATTAATGAATGCACTAATGTTGTGGGGGAGATTCAGTTTGAAACAGTTTTTAAGGCAGCTACCTGCTGTTCATGAACTACAGAAAGATTCCAGGTTTGTTGTTTTGGCCAAGAAGCATGATGCAGACGCTGAACGTTTTACAGACATAATCAAAGATGTATTAAATGATATAAGGAAAGAGATTGTGAACGGAAAATGGAGCGGGCCAGAGCCTGGTACCCAACTGTTTTTTGACCATCTATTTACATTGCTTGATTCATCGGCAACAGAGAGATTTGACTATACACTGAAAAGGGTCATTAACGCTACAGGGACCATTCTGCATACGAATCTTGGAAGGGCAAGATTGAGCGAGAATGCAGTGAAGCATGTAGTAGAAACCGCGAGGAATTATTCCAATCTTGAATATCGGTTGAAGGAAGGCGAGCGCGGGTTACGGCACAGCCATGTCGAAAGCCTGGTTAAAAAAGTCACTGGGGCCGAAGCAGCGATGGTCGTTAATAATAATGCAGCAGCAATTTATTTAATCATGAGTGCACTTGCAAAAAACAAAGAGGTCATTGTTTCACGCGGGCAGCTTGTTGAAATCGGCGGCTCCTTCCGAATTTCTTCCATTATGGAAGAAAGCGGAGCTCATTTAGTGGAAGTTGGAACAACAAATAAAACACATTTATATGACTATGAGAATGCAATCACTGAAGATACCGGATGATCTTGAAGGTTCATACAAGTAATTTTAAAATATATGGATTCTCGAAAACTGTCGATACAGAAGAATTGGCCCAATTATCAAGCAAGCACGACCAGGTCATTTTTTACGAAGACCTTGGGAGCGGGTGTTCTCTATGATTTCACCCGCCATGGAATCGGAGACGAACCAGTTGTAGGAGAAGTACTGAAAATGGGGGCAGATATCGTTTCATTCAGTGGGGACAAGCTTCTTGGCGGGCCACAGGCCGGTATTATCGCAGGGAAGAAAGCACTGATTGATAAGCTGAAAAAACACCAGCTGGCTAGAGTTGTTCGAGTAGATAAAATGACACTAGCGGCGTTAGAGGGGACTTTGATGGATTACTTAAGGGGTGAGCATGGCTTACACCATATCCCGACACTAAGAGACTTGCTTGTTCCTCTTGAGGAACTGAGAGCCAGGGCTGAGCGTTTTGTCGAGGACCTTAATCCCTTTGAAATTGGGCTAAAAGCGGTTGTGACAGAAGGAACCAGCCAGGTTGGCGGAGGGACGATGCCTGATGTCCAGCTTCCAACCTATCTTGTCTCAATAAGTCATCCGGAGGTTAACGCTGAACATATTGCCAGAAAGCTCCGTACTGAACATTCCCCGGCAATCGTTGTCCGCATACAAAAGGAAGAGGTTAATGTTGATCTTCGGACCGTTACAAAAGAAGAAGAAGGACATCTTTTGAATGCTTTTAAACAAATTAAAGAGTAAGGGCTGCCTATTCTGGCTGCCCTTACTTTTTTGAGGTTTTCCGCCGTCAATGCGCCTTGAATTTTTTACATATCGTGATGTGAGTTATGTTTTTGGCGAGTATGGTTTCGGTTTTTTACTTTTTTTGATCCACTTAATGGAGCAGGCTGGCTGTCTTGATCGCCCTTCGGAGCATTCTTTCGCATATCTTTGGAATCATTTTTGTTCATTGCTCATCCCTCCTGACTTTAGGATTAGATTTTCTATCGAATTTATACTGAATAAATTACTTGTAACTGAGCAATTTAACGGTATAGATTTAATACACCAGGAGGAAATCACACATGCCTTATCATAAAGATAAACAGCAATCCTTTCAGGCAGCACAGCAAGGATTCGAAGACGCACAAGGACTATACTCGGAGATCGTACGTGACAGCGCAAGCTATGGACATCAGCTGAAACACCTCAAAAATGAAGTAAACGAAGCATTCCAGCAAATCGAAAATGCCCTTGAAAACGCATCAGAACACCAACGGGCACAGCTTGAAAGATTCCAGCAGGATTTGCAAAGCATTGTAACTGAGGTTAATATGGAATAACAGGAAAAGCGGAAGGGAAGCCTTCCGCTTTTTGTTTCTTAATGATTCTTTTTCCTCTTCTTATTGTTTTGCTTTTCCAGTTCTGATAATGGCTCATTTGCCATTTCCTCGTTATATCCAGCTCCAATGCCTTGGGCGTTTGCAGCATTTGCTCCGGGAATGACATGATTTGCTTTTCTTTTTACCACAGAATTCACCTCCATCTGCCATATTTTTTCCCGTAAAACACTGCACAATCCAGCTTTTTCATTTTTGTAAAATAGTTTTTGTTCAAGTTGGCGTAGAAAGGGAAATGATTTTTTCTTTGATAAAGTCCCCTTCAGATTGTTTTAATACTGTTTACAATTTTTATAATAAGAAAAACTTATCAACCACAATAACTTTCTTGTTATTTACTTATACACAAGGTTATATTAATATGAAATTGTGAGAAAAGTTAGGATGGAATACAAGATTCTAACTTTTCGACAATTACTTATATTTAGTTTATGATGTTTACGTAAAAGAAGGGGGTAAACATATGTCAAACCAAGATATTTTTAACGCCCGCAGTTCATTTGAAGTTGACGGGAAACGCTATCATTACTATAGCCTGGCAGCATTAGAAAAGGCTGGAATCGGCAATGTATCAAAACTGCCTTACTCAGTGAAGGTTTTGCTTGAATCCGTACTTCGCCAGCATGATGGCTTTGTGATTACAAAAGAACACGTTGAAAATTTAGCAAAATGGGGAACTAGCGAAGTTAAAGAAGTGGATGTGCCTTTCAAGCCTTCCCGTGTCATTCTCCAGGACTTCACTGGTGTACCAGCAGTCGTTGACCTTGCATCACTTAGAAAAGCAATGGCTGACATGGGTGGGGATCCAGACAAAATCAATCCTGAGAAGCCGGTTGATCTAGTAATCGACCACTCTGTACAGGTTGACAAATACGGAACTCCAGACGCACTAAATGTAAATATGGAACTTGAATTTGAACGTAATGCTGAACGTTACCAGTTCTTGAGCTGGGCACAAAAAGCATTCGATAACTACCGTGCTGTTCCACCAGCAACAGGTATCGTGCACCAGGTTAACCTTGAGTACCTTGCAAATGTTGTCCACGCTGTAGAGAATGCAGATGGCGAATTTGAAACTTTCCCTGATTCATTGGTAGGTACTGACTCACATACTACAATGATTAATGGTATTGGTGTTCTTGGATGGGGCGTAGGCGGTATCGAAGCAGAAGCTGGAATGCTTGGCCAGCCTTCATACTTCCCAGTTCCAGAAGTAGTAGGTGTTAAATTAGTAGGAGATATGCCGAACGGCGCTACTGCAACTGACCTTGCACTTAAAGTGACTCAGGTTCTTCGCAGCAAAGGTGTAGTTGGCAAATTCGTCGAGTTCTTCGGACCTGGCGTAGTTACACTTCCACTTGCTGACCGTGCGACAGTTGCCAACATGGCACCAGAATACGGCGCAACTTGCGGATTCTTCCCAGTTGACGGAGAAGCATTGGATTACATGCGTTTAACTGGACGCACAGAAGATCACATTAAAGTGGTTGAGGCATACTGCAAGGAGAACGGATTATTCTTCGATCCTGCATTAGAGCCAGTTTATACTGATGTTGTAGAAATCAATCTTTCAGAAATCGAAGCTAACCTTTCCGGTCCTAAGCGTCCACAGGACTTGATCCCGCTATCAGAGATGCAAAAGTCCTTCAAGGAAGCATTGACTGCACCTGCAGGGAACCAGGGATTTGGCTTAGATAAGAAAGAAATCAAAAAAGAAGCTGTTGTTGAGTTTGCTAATGGCGACCAAACAACTATGAAGACTGGTGCAATTGCAATTGCAGCGATCACTAGCTGTACCAATACATCCAACCCATACGTACTTGTAGGAGCAGGCCTTGTTGCCAAGAAAGCTGTTGAATTAGGAATGGAAGTTCCTAAGTTTGTTAAGACTTCATTGGCACCAGGTTCAAAGGTTGTAACTGGATACCTTCGTGATTCAGCATTGCTTCCTTACCTTGAAACACTTGGCTTTAACCTTGTTGGTTATGGATGTACGACATGTATCGGTAACTCCGGTCCATTAAAGCCGGAAATTGAAAAGTCTGTAGCTGAAAGTGATCTTCTTGTTACGTCTGTCCTTTCAGGAAACCGTAACTTTGAAGGACGTATCCACCCGCTTGTAAAAGCAAACTACCTGGCATCACCGCCATTGGTTGTTGCATATGCTCTTGCAGGAACTGTGGATATCGACCTGCAGAACGATCCAATCGGAAAAGACAAAGACGGCAACGATGTATTCTTCAAGGATATCTGGCCATCAACTGCAGAAGTGAATGAAGTCGTTCACCGAGTAGTTACACCAGAGCTTTTCCTCAGAGAATACCAAACAGTATTCACTGATAATGAGAAGTGGAACGAGATCCAAACAAACAGCGATCCACTTTATACATTTGATGAAGATTCAACTTATATCGCAAACCCACCATTCTTTGAAGGTTTAACTCCAGAGGCTGGGGAAGTTGCGCCATTGAACAACCTTCGTATTGTTGGTAAGTTCGGTGATTCTGTAACAACTGACCATATTTCTCCTGCAGGTGCGATCGGCAAAGATACACCAGCTGGAAAATATCTGCGTGAAAAGGGTGTAGAACCTCGCGACTTCAACTCTTACGGTTCACGCCGTGGTAACCACGAAGTCATGATGCGCGGAACTTTCGCAAACATCCGTATCAAGAACCAAATCGCTCCTGGCACAGAAGGCGGCTTCACAACTTACTGGCCAACGAACGAAGTCATGTCCATCTTTGATGCTTGCATGAAGTACAAAGAGCAGGGCACTGGCCTAATGGTTATCGCAGGAAAAGATTACGGTATGGGATCGTCCGTGACTGGGCTGCAAAGGGTACTAACCTATTAGGAATCAAGACTGTTATCGCTGAAAGCTTCGAGCGTATCCACCGTTCAAACCTTGTATTGATGGGCGTACTGCCACTTCAATTTAAAGCTGGTGAAAACGCAGAAACTCTAGGTCTGACAGGAAGAGAATCATTTGATGTCCAGATCGATGAAAAAGTCCGCCCACGCGACATCATCACTGTGACAGCTACTGACGAAGACGGCAACAAGAAGACTTTCGAAGTTCTTGTACGTTTCGATTCAGAAGTCGAAATCGACTACTACCGTCACGGCGGAATCCTGCAAATGGTTCTTCGTGATAAACTAAAAGCGTAAATAATTCAACTGAACCCCCTGGCCATTATATGGACCAGGGGGTTTTTGGTTTTTTCGGTATAAAATTGATCTATTTTTCGGTTGGTGGTAGGAATGACTCGAAAAAGGGAATCTTTCTGCCTGAAAGGTATCCTTATTAGGGAGGAAGTACTTGCATAAGGGTATGTTACTGCCCAAACGGTACCCTTATGAGGAAGGGATGACTTGCATAAAGGTATCTTTCTGCCTGAACGGTACCCTTATGAGGAAGGGATGGCTTGCATAAGGGTATCTTTCTGCCTGAACGGTACCCTTATGAGGGAAGAATGGCTTACATAAGGGTATGATACTGCCTGAACGGTACCCTTATGAGGAGGAAGTACTTGCATAAGGTTATGATATTGCCTGAACGATATCCTTATAAGGGAGGAATAGCTTACATAAGGGTACGATACCGCCTGAACGGTACCCTTATGATGAGGGAAGTTCTTACATAAGGGTATAGCGAAATGCATGAATGCTGGCTCAATCC
>NZ_BAUW01000010.1 GCF_000517385.1 Mesobacillus boroniphilus JCM 21738
TTTCTTGACAGCTTTGGGCTCTACTCCTAAAACCTGTCATAATAATCATGTTTTCTTGACAGCTTTGGGGCTCTACTCCTAAAACCTGTCATAATAATCATGTTTTCTTGACAGCTTTGGGCTCCACACCCTAAAACCTGTCATAATAACGATGTTTTCTTGATAGCTTTAAACTATCCACCTCAAAAACTGTCTAAATGACGATGTGAGTTTTTCTAAAAAAACAAGACTCCGCAGAAGCGAAGTCTTGTTTAAATATATCCTTACAGAATATCCATCCAAATCTTAATCGCGGTACCCAAAATCAATACTGCAAGGATGTACTGAAGGATTTTCGTATTTACTTTCTTACCTGCATTTGCGCCGAGTGGTGATGCGATTAGGCTGGCAACAACCATGATCAATGCTGGCCAAAATGCTACCTGGCCAGTGGCAAGCTTACCTACTGTTGATCCAATTGAAGAAATGAAGGTAATGGCAAGTGATGTAGCAATTGTCATACGAGTAGGAATCTTCAGCACGACCAACATGATTGGCACTAGCAGGAATGCGCCTGCAGCACCTACGATCCTGCTCCAACCCCAACGATGAACGCGAAGAATGCTGCCAGCCATTTATTGAATGTTACCTGGTCTAGCGGGATATCATCGACGTTTTTCTTAGGAACAAACATCATAACAGCTGCAATCAAGGCAAGAATACCGTAAACAAGGTTGATTCCGCCTTCAGACATGAAGCGGGATCCGTAGCTTCCAATCAAGGAACCGACAAGGATTGCGGCACCCATATAAATGATCAATGTCTTATTTAGGTATCCGCCTTTACGGTATGCCCAGACGCCCCCGATAGTGGCGAAGAATACCTGGACAGCACTGATTCCTGAAACCTCATGGGCACTGAATGCTGCGATGCCGAACAATGGCGGTATATATAATAGCATTGGGTATTTAATGATGGAACCGCCGATTCCAACCATCCCGGAAATATAAGACCCGATAAAACCAATTAAAAATATGACGATAAGATAAGTCAAATCCATCAGGCTTCCTCCTTATTTAACAAACTATAAAAAACAGGCCGTTATTAGGCAATCCCTATTCACAAAAATCCTATGAAAATGCAAAAGAAAAGGGAGACAAGCTCCCCCTTTTTCAATTACGCCTTCTTCATCCAGAACTTGAACACACCGTTTTCTTCTTCGTGCTTCAGAAGTTCATTACCAGTGGATTGTGCCCAAGCTGCAAGATCTTTTACAGCGCCTTTATCAGTTGTATGAATTTCTAGTACTTCTCCAGATTGAAGATCAGTGATTGCCTTCTTCGTTTTAACGATTGGCATTGGACAAGCTAGTCCTTTTGCGTCTAATACTTTTGCTACGTTCATGTTAAAATCCTCCTTGGTTGTATGAAAAATTATATTTATTCGAAAGCGATCAGGGAGCAAAACCCCTCAACAGATTTATCTTACTGCACAGCGGTTTGGTCCGATTTCCATTTCTCTTTGCTTTTCTTCGTCCGGGCTGATTTTACCCATATTTGTTTCACGAATTTCCTGGTATGCATTTGGCTGCGGTGGCAGATTCTCAGTTACAAGTCTGCGGAACTCAGCTTCGTCTTCGATGTTCAATCCGTGGTTTTTCGCGAATAGTGTACCTAATTTTTCAGAAACGCTGCCATCTTCATTCAACTCTTCAATGATCATGAAGTGTGCAGGCAGAACAACTAGCTCATCAGAAAGCTGCTTGTAACGATTGTAAAGAGAGTTTCTAAGGTCCGCTACCCAGTCTTCAGCTTTTCCAGCCAGGTCAGGGCGTCCAATTGAGTCAATGAATAGTATATCCCCGGAAAGAAGATATTTTTCATCTACCACAAAAGAAGTAGAGCCGATTGTGTGACCTGGAGTGTATAGTGCATTGATGTCGATGTTTGTTTCACCGATTTTCACATTGTTGCCGTCTTCTAAAGACTGGTAGCTGAATGTTACTTCATCAGCGTCTTTCGGAGGCAGCCAGTAAGTTGCACCTGTTGCTTCAGCAATTTTTCTGCCGCCGGAAATGTGGTCTGCGTGCAGGTGTGTATCAAATACATGTTTGATTTCAACGCCAAGCTCTTTAGCGAAATCAAGGTAAACATCAGTCATTCTTGTCGCGTCAATCAAAGCAGCTTCACCGTTTGAAACTACTGCGTAAGATAGGCAGCCTTTTCCGATACGGACGAACTGGTACATTGATCCGCCATCTTTGAGATCGCCAACCTTGACTGGCTCAAGATGTTCGCTCCATGCTTTCATACCGCCTTGAAGATATGATACTTCACGGCCTGCTTCTTCAAGCATTTCAGCCACCATCACTGATGAACCTTCTTTTGCACATACAACAAGAACTTCTTTATCAGTTGGTACTTTATCTAGGATTTCTTCTACTCCGTCAAGAAGATCGAAATAAGGGATGTTAAGGTATTCGAAGTTTTCGCCTTCGATTTTCCAGTCGTTGAAGTCAGTCTCGTTACGGACATCAAGGATGAAGAGTGGTTCTTTATTGAAAACTTTTTTAGTTACTTCTTTAGACGTCATTGCTTTCATAATTCATTGTACCTCCATGGGTATGATTTTTTTCAAAAAAATTTTTACTGTACTTTTGTTTCAGTTGGGCCATTCCACTCAGACATACCTGGAACCACATTCCAAACATTTTCGAAGCCGTTGCTTGAAAGTGTTTGTGAAGCCATGTCACTTCTGTTGCCAGTACGGCATACAACCAGGATTGTTTTAGACTTATCAAGTTCAGACAAACGGTTATCCAGGTCACCAAAAGGAATGGATACAGCATTTGGAATATGTCCAAAAGCATATTCAGCCGGTTCCCTTACATCAAGGACAACAACATCCTCATTTGCTTCAAGCTTATTGATGACATCATCGTTTGAAACAACGTTTGGATATTTTGTTTCTTCCTGTTCTTCACCTGAACCGCCTTTGCGGATATAGTGCTTAAGGACGTCGCCTTCTTCAATCGTTCCAAGGTATTGGTTACCAGAGCTTTTAGCCCAAGCCTGGATATCTGCTCTAGAACCTTTATCCGTTGCGAGCACCTCTAAAACCTCGCCAGGATTTAAATTGTTGATTGCTTTTTTAGTTCGGACAATCGGCATTGGGCAAGCAAGCCCTTTTGCGTCGACTGTAGCATTTGTTTTAACAGTTTCCATTTTTCTACCTCCAATTAATAGAATCTATTAGATGAACAGGTTGACGTTTCCGTCTTCTGCATCAGCCAGGTAAGCTGCTACCCCAGCAAACTCAACGCCTTCCATGATCTCTTCATGAGTAAGACCAAATAAGTCTACTGTCATCTGGCAGGCAACAAGCTTTACATCCTGTTCTTTTGCCATGTCAATCAAGTCTGGAAGCGGCATTGCATTGTGCTTCTTCATTACGTCCTTGATCATTTTTGGTCCAAAACCTGCATAGTTCATTTTTGATAATCCCAATTTATTCGCGCCTCTTGGCATCATCTTCGCAAACATCTTTTCAATGAAGCCTTTGTCAGCCTGGATTGGCTCATCTTTTCTTAGAGCGTTCAAACCCCAAAATGTGTGAAAGATTGTCACTTCATGATCATAGGCAGCAGCACCATTAGCAATGATATAAGCAGCCATGACTTTGTCATAATCCCCACTGAATAAAATGATTGTTGTTTTTTTCTGTTCTCCCATTCTCTATCTCCCCTTCTTAATTACGGCAATGGGTATTTATGACTGCAAAAAATATTATATCTTTTCTAACATGTTTATGTTGTTAAATACCTAACAGGGTATATATTATAAAAGATCAATCCTTTTGTCAACTGTAATTATGAATTTTTTATGACTTTTTATTTTGTGATTTTCAAATCGTAAAAAATGCCGTCTGATTATGATATGTTCCTTTTGCTGATAGTTGCTTGTAACGTGGATTTGAATAGTAGTGAATTTTAAAAAGAAGAAAATGCCAATGATGACATATTATATAGAAGAAAAAAGTTTTGTGAGATAATGATAAGTAGAAATATGCAGGGAATATAATAAGAAATAACGCAGAATGAACTAGTGGAAGTAATAGTGGAATAATAAAAGAAATAAAAGCCCGGGTTCCAAAAATCTTTATAATTAGCAGATTGTAAAGATTGTGATCCAGGTTGATCAGTCTTCATCAAGCATCCTATATTTTACGCTTTCATCATAAAGCCCGTTTTTCTTGCTCCATGCCCAGATGATTCCCGCAGACGCAGTGAATGCAATCATAACCAATAGTAAGATCCATGCTCCTGGTGCCATTTTTACACCTCCTATTGCTTGATATCCTATACTACCGAATTACTCTAACAGAAATTCCCGAAACCGTCCAGAGTATATTTTAGGGGGTTGTAAAAAGAAGCCTTTAGGATTACAATGTGGTCAAAATAATTTGGGAGGTTTGAAAATGGATCATGAATCCCTGGGTTTTTACTTCGATTTCCTTTATTACATCGGAGTGCTATCCTCATTATCTTTGTCCTTGATACTTTACGCAAAAAAATAATAAAAAAGAAGAGCAGAATTAAATATACCCCTGACAGAGCCAAATTCGTCGCTCTGTTTTTTTTGCCATAAATGTAAATAAACGAAGCTTTTTTCCAGTTAGAGAGCTAGTATAAAACAATTGGATAACTCTATAAAAAACTTGAATCACTTTATTTCTCTATGAGATGTATCATGAAACATAGCAGATTGTGAAGAAATTGTGAAATTTATGTGTTTATTTTATGAACAAGGGAGTGTCAAAATGTTTACAGACGAAAAATGGAGTTCTTCGAAGAACTGGTTCATCGCTGCTGTCTTTTGGATTATCATCGGCATGACCATGGGACTTCTTACTGCAACAAAACAAATCTGGCCAGAATTGTTGAACAATCGCTGGTTCACTTACGGGCATGTCCGTTCTGCCCACGTTATGCTTGTCATCTATGCATGGTTATCGATGGCATATGTAGGATCTATGTTCTACATGATTCCAAAGCTTGCTAAAACGAAAGTTTACAGTGAAAAGCTTGGGAATTTTGCACTTGTATTTTATAACATTGTCATATTGGAAGGTTTCTTCGCACTACTGTTAGGCCAAACCGAGGTTATCGAGTATGGCGAATTCCCGTTATGGGTAGACGTTCAGCTTCTTGTCGCAATTGGACTTGTAGCATATAACCTTTTCAAGACAGTTGGACGCCGCCAGGAAAAAATGCTTTATGTCAGCCTCTGGTATTTCCTTGGCTCATTGCTATGGCTGCCATTGACCTGGATTGTCGGAAACTTCCCGGCTCAATGGATTCCAAGTGGTGTACAGCAGGGTTTGATGGGCTGGTTCCTTGGACATAACGCAATCGGCCTTTGGATGACAACGGTCGGTGTTGGACAGATTTACTACTTGCTGCCTAAATTGACTGGACGTCCGTTATACAGCCACCAGTTATCCATGATTGGTTTCTGGGCAATCGCAACTTTCTATGTATGGAATGGTCCTCACCACTTGATGAATGGACCGATCCCAGGATGGATTTCAAAAGCTGGGGTTATTCCTTCAATCGTTCTATTGATTCCGGTATGGGCAGTTTTAGCTAACTTCTGGGGAACGATGAAAGGATCCTGGTCACAGACAAGAACAAGTGTGCCGCTTCGTTTTACCGTTGCGGGAACAATTTTTTACCTGTTCGCATGTCTTCAGGGACCGTTACAAGCTTCCATCAGTAAGTTCAGTCATTAAGTTTACTCACTGGACTGTCGGGCATGCACATATGGGACCATTCGGTGCGTTCTCTTTCACATCATTCGCAGCAATCTACTACATCCTGCCTAAAATCGTTGGACGCGAAATGTTCAGCAAGAGAGCAATGGAAGCACACTTCTGGTTCTCTACTGTAGGTTTCTTAGTATTCGCATTCTCATTGTGGATCGCAGGGGTCGTCCAAGGTTTCGCATGGATCGAAGGTGTTCCATTCCTGCAGACTGTCTTGATGATGGAACCATACGTACAAGGCCGGGCAATCGGTGGAACAATGATGTATGTAGCTCAATTCTTCCTGGCATGGAACATGTATAAGACTATCAAACTAGCAAAACTTGAAAAAAAACAGCAAGCACAGCAGCAAGCTGCTACTGCTTAATGAGGAGGGAACACGTTGGAACGTAAACCATCAGCTGTATTAATCGTCGCTTTAATTCTATGGACTTTCGGTGTAGCCGGAACGGTCATCCTTCCCCTCTTCGATCAGGAAATCAATTCTGCGACTGCGAGCGGTGAGCTCCGCAACTATCCAGAAGATTCCGCTGAAGCAAGAGGAAGAGAAATTTATGTCCAGAACGGCTGCCAGACTTGCCATACACAATTCGTAAGAGCACTGCCTGCTGATACGAACCAGAATCTTGGTCCAGTTACTAAAGGCGGAGACTATAAATATGATTTACCACATCTATTGGGATCTAACCGTACAGGCCCGGATTTGATGTGGGTTGGCTTGAAATATAACGAAGACTGGCAGCGCCAGCACTTGATTGATCCACAATCAACAAGCCCTGGAACAATCATGCCTTCTTTCGACTATCTATCCAACCAGGAGCTTGATGATCTTGTCGCATACTTGATGAGCCTCAAGCCAACAGAAGAGAGATTGGAAGAATACAAGAAAGAATTGAACGACGCAAAGTCAAGCTCTAACTAAGCCTATTTTCATAATCATTACCTTAACCCCCCGCGGTTTAAGGTAATGATTTTCTATAACAGCATTTTAAAAGGCAGGTGTAAAAAATGAAAAAAGAATATCAGCAACATGATAGCAAAGAGGCGGATATTGTCTCTGATATTAAAATTGAACACAATAGAGTGCCAAAACTCCTGGTAGCTGTATTTTATATTGTCGCGATCTGGGCCATCGGATATGCGATCTTCATGCCTGGAAAGCTTGCAGTCGAACCTGCTGCCGCTCCTCAGGATAATAAAGGAGAGCTGATTTTTGAAGGTACTTGTCTGAGCTGCCACGCCACTGGTGCAGCACCTGACCTAAGCGGGGTAACTGACAGGATGACGGAAGAAGACATTAAAAATGTCATCAAAAAAAGGCCGTAACACGATGCCTGCAATCGGACACCTTTATACAGAGAAGGAAATTGACAAAGTTTATGAATACTTAGAGGACTACAGATAAGGAAAGGAGGATTCTCGTGGGTAAAACTATATCAAGATGGGCATTTTTCATCATTATTTTCACACTGCCATTCTGGAACGGCTTCAGGATGGATATCGACAACGAAAAGCTGTTCTTATTCGGCTTTGAGTTATCCTATGAAGCTGGCTATCTATTTTTCGTTTTCTTGTTCTTGTTCCTGATGGCTTTCCTTGCACTTTCATTGATCGTGTACAGGGCGTTTTGCCAGTATGCATGCCCGCACAACACGTTCAGCATGCTTTTGAACAAGATTGAAACAAAATTAGGCGATAAAGGCAAAGCAGTAACATTTTTGCTTGCCCTGTTCGTAAGCATATTCATGGCTTACGCGACTGTAAGTTACTTCTACAGCCCTATTACGATCTGGGAATCACTCGTTAACTTTAAAATGAACAAATACTTCTTCCTTGTAACTTCAACTGCTGTTTTATATACAGCTCTATCTTACAAGGCAAGGAACTCTTTCTGTAAAGTTTGTCCATACGGACTTGCCCAGGGCATATCACGTGTGGATGACAAAACTCAATGGCTTACACATCCAGGAGTATGGATTACCTGGGGTACAACAGCTGCCCTTGTACTAGTCCTGCTTGTTGGATGGTTCTAAAGAAAACTAAAGCGAGGTGAGAACATAAATGAATAAAATAATGAAACTGTCAGCATTCGCACTTCTTTCAATCTCAATTACTGCCTGCTCTGAAGCCGCAGTAAAAGATGCATCACTTGATAATAAGAACGAGAAGGATCTTCCTCCTATCCACGAAGACTATTCTTCTAACTGGTGGAAAGACCAGCCGAACGGAAATGCGGATACCAATATGGATTGGGACGCGAAGGCTGGATCCTGTCTGCCAACGAAGTTAGTAACGGTATTGCCATCGCTGATATCAAAACCGGCAATCCAGTAAAATACATTCAGAGCTCAGGAACACCACACCATGTGCACCTGAACAAAGACCAGACATGGGCGTTTGCGACACAGCGTTATGGAACAAGCGTGCTGGCTATCAATATGGAAACTCTTGAATCACATGACATCGATTTCCCAGGGTTTGATAACCCTCCTGCACCACAGCACATGACGTTTTCAAGAGATGGCAAATATGCATTTACTTCACTTAACGGCGTTGGCGCGGTTGGAATGATTGATGCTGAAAAAGCCGAACTTGTGAAAGTTTTCAAAGATGTTGGCAAAAAGCAAGGGATTTGAATGTCACTCCTGACGGCAAGAAGCTGTTTGTCAGCTTGCAGGCTGAACCATTCATAACAGTCATCGACATCGAAACAGGTGAAATAAGATACCTTGAAAGAACCGAGACTGACTACGGAAAAGGAACAGGTTCAGACTAGATATGTCAAATGATGGAAAATATGTAGCTGTTTCAAACACAGCAGACAATGAAGTTGCAATATATGATGCGAAGTCAGAAAAGCTCCTCAAGAAAATTGGAGATATTCCTAAACCCGTTAACGTACACTTCATGGGTGACACCCATGATCTTGTAACAGGCAATCGTAATGACGGATCCATTTCCATCATTGATGCAGAAAAACTGAAGTTCATCAAAACCGTAAAAACTGGGGCCGGAACGAACATCCCTTACCTTGGTCCGGACGGATACTGGTATACTTCCCAGAACGGTGCAGGCTTCTTGACTGTCCTGGACCCTGAAGACAACTATAAGATCGTAAGGAAAATCTGGGGCGTACAGAATATCCACTGGCTCGCGTGGAGCCCTGATGGCAGTATGATGTTCGGTTCAAACTGGGGAGATAAGACCCTAACAAAAATCGATCTTACTAAGAAAAAGGATTTCAGACAGACAATTCCTGTCGGTTTGAATCCAAATGGAATCGCTATTAAAACAAATGTACCTAAAGACCAAATTTTAGCTTACCAAAAAGGCAATGAGGAAGAAGCTAACAGAATCAAGAAAGCATCCACTCTAGTTTTCCCAGAGGCAAAGGATGTTAATGAGGAAGCTTTCCTCGGTACTTGCCTTCAGTGTCATGATATCGGCCGTATCATGAAGAATTCAAGTAAAGGCGCCGAGCAATGGACATCTGTTGTTGACCGTATGGCAGGCAATGGAGCGAAAATGACCGATGAGCAAAGACAGCAAATCATCGATTACCTTGCTACTGACGAACATAAAGCCCTCAAGATCCAAACAGAGCTTGAGCTAGAAATAGCAGAACAAAATAAGGATAAAGAATAAGGCTCAGGCATCGTTCAGCACCGTCACTGAGCAGAAAAGAAAAAATCCTAATGCTTCTTAACAGGAAGCATTAGGGTTTTCATCTAAATCTCTTATGAAGTTCCACAATCTTTCATGCAGATTGGACTTGAACTGTTTATCCTTTCTTAACAGGAAGAATGGGCGGAAACGGTCCCTGTCTTTGAAAGGACTGACAATAAGCTGCCTTGAGTGAATCTCGGGACAAATTGCCAGCTTGGAAAAGACAGCGACACCAAGCCCATTTTTTACACCTTCTTTGATGAGTGTGTTGCTATTGTAAACTAGGACGGATTCTGGTTTGATATTCAAGCCATTCCATAAATCCAGGGTAGCCTGTCTCATCGCACAGCCCGGCTCTCTGATCAGCCAGGTCATTTTCTCAAGCTTAGCAGGTCCTGGTTTCCAGGATCTGCCCTAAGCTGAGGAGATACACCAAGAACAAGCAAGTCGTCATAGAATTCATGAGAAATAAAGTCATATCGGCCAGCTTGTCCCTCGACAAGCGCAAGGTCAATATCAGAAGCATAAAGCAAATCCGTAATGTGCACAGATGTGCCGATGGTAATCTGAATTTGGTTGCTTGTTATATCAGGATTCAGCTTGATGAAATCCTGGACCACCTTTGAGATCAGGCACTCACCGATCGTATTGCTGCAGCCGATCTTGATTGATTGACTTGAGTCCCCTTCTGCCAGAAGATTCTCTAGTTTCTCATTCAATGCTATCAACTGCTGGCCATGTTCATATAATGTTTTGCCAGCCTCAGATAATTTGATTTTGCGATTGGCCCTGATGAACAATTGTTTATTATAATATGTTTCTAGCTGACTGATTTGATGGCTGACAGCTGGTTGGGAAAGGTTCAGCATCTTCCTGCCTGGGAGAAGCTCTCATATTTAGCAGCAGCTATGAATGTCTTTAAATGTTCCAGATTCAATATGATCGCACCCCTTTTTACTATAGAATTGGAGGGTAAAAAATGAAAAAAGTAGATATCGTCATTACCGTTATCGTATTATCTGTTTTTATTTTCGGTTTGATGTATTTTACCAAGGATGATTCCGTCACATACCGCGACGTGAAATTCGAAATTGCCTCATTGGCCATTTTAACCACTGTTTCCCTGTTCACTTATTTCGGTATCAGAAGAAATTTAGAACATTAATTCGCATTATACCACAGAGGGTTTAAAATGTGCGGGAAAAATACAGATGTAAAACCTAGGAGGATTTCCTAGGTTTTATTTTTTCCCTTGAAACAGTATACTAGCAATCAAATGAAGAAATTAAATTTGAAAGTTCACTACAGTAATTATACAATATAATACATAATACTGACAGGGGTATATTTTTTAACTCCCTTAATTAACCCTTAACAAAAATATCACAATATAGATAACAGAAAAGGAGTGACTTTTTATAATGACAGAAATCGGATTATTCTTTGCATTTACTGCTGGAATCTTATCATTTTTTTCTCCATGTGTGTTCCCTCTTCTCCCTGCTTACATAACACATTTGACTGGCGGGAAGATTGAGGGATCTAAAGTAGCTGTCGATCGTGCAACACTTTTTACCCGTTCATTTGGATTCATTATCGGTTTTAGCTTGATTTTCATCGTCATGGGGGCGTCTGCATCGTTCCTTGGGCAGGTTTTCGCAAATTACCGGACAATCGTGATGCAAATTGCTGGCTTGCTGATCATCATTTTCGGCCTTCAGATGGCTGGCTTGCTGAATATCAAGTTCCTGATGATGGAGAAAAAGGTCCAATCTGAAACTAAACCAAAAGGTGCATTCAGTTCTGTGTTCCTTGGTATGGCGTTCGCGAGCGGATGGTCACCTTGTGTCGGACTTGCACTCTCCTCAATCCTGCTTTTGGCGAGCTCTTCCGATACTTTATATCAGGGAATGTACCTGCTTACTTCTTATTCTCTTGGGATGGCAGTTCCTTTCCTTATCATATCATTTGTCATTTCTTATTCATTAAAAGCAATCAAAAAGATCAACAAATATCTTTCTAAGCTTGCACTCGTGAATGGTATGATAATGGTAGGAATGGGCTTCCTTGTCCTATCCGGGCAGATGCAGAAAATCAGCGCCTGGCTGTCTGCTTACAGCTTATTCGGAATTTAAGAACCCTGATGTATAGCTTTTTTAAAAAGGTGATGCAAGGCAGCGTTAAGGAGTGATCTATACAGTGAAGAAAGAACTGATTGGCAAAAGTGTACTCGTCGTTGAAGATGACCCTAAAATCCGCACACTTGTTAAGATTTATTTGACAAATGAAGGCTATGAGGTGCTGGAAGCTGACAACGGCATTGCTGCTCAGGAAATGATTGAAAGATATGATCCATGCATCCTCATCCTTGACCTGATGCTCCCCGGCAAAAGCGGTGAGGAGATTTGCCGCTGGGTTCGCAATGACCTGGAAAGCATGATGCCTGTCATCATGCTGACCGCAAAGGCTTCTGAGAAAAGCAGGATTGATGCTTCAAGCTTGGCGCCGATGATTATGTTGTAAAACCTTTCAGCCCGGCTGAGCTGATGGTCAGGATTGAAGCGGTGTTAAGAAGGACGGCAAGCAGATGCGGAAAACTGACTTTTACAGGCCTTACAATCAAGCCTGCAAAAGGCGAGGCACAGGTTGATGGCGCGCCGCTCGAATTGACCAATTTCGAATTCAGGCTTCTTCATATGTTCATGCAGCATCCAGGTCAAATCCTTTCGAGGACACAAATACTCGACACGATTTATGAAAACAACGAAAAAGCCGTGACTGAGCGGACGATTGACGTCCATATCAAAAATCTCCGGGAGAAAATAAAAGAAAAAACGCCTAAAGATTATATCCAGACAGTAAGAGGAATGGGGTATAAATTTGCGGCGAATTAAAAGCATGGCGAATTTGTTACTATCTAAGCTTGTGGCAGTCAACAGCGTCGTCATCCTGCTTGTCATCATGCTTGCAGGTATATCCGTCAAAGATTACGCATGCTTCCTTGTCAATAACCAGCAGGTGACTGGGACACAGCTGGTGGACACATTGAATTCATTCCTTGTCAAAGTTAGCATCATTGCATTTGTCATTGCCGGGCTTTTGCATTATTTTTCAGTAAAGCGGATCGTAAAACCGGTAAAAACAATGGCGTTTGCCGCCAACCAGATTAAAGAAGGCAAGATTCCTTCGAGAATAGATGTCACGGCAAGCGGTGAATTGGGTGAACTTGTAACGAATTTTAACGCAATGTCAGAAACTCTTTCTGCTGTGCAGACAAGACGGGAAGAGATGTTAAGAGACATCGCCCATGAGTTGAGGACTCCGTTAACGAATATCAACGGCTATCTTGAAGCCCTTCATAACGGTGTATTGGCGGGCGACCGTGAGCTATTCGGCTCTCTTTTGGAGGAATCCAAGCGTATTACGAGGATTGTCGACCTGATTGCTGAGCTTGACGCCTGGAATAAAGAGGTTTACTTCCTTGAGAAACAGTTTGAAGTAACCGATATGAAACAAGTCATGGCAGAATCACTGGCAGCCTTCCAGCTGAAGTTGTCAAACAAATTTGACACCGTCAATCAGCATATAGAACATGCCCCCATTTTTGGCCATGAAGACGGCTTAAAGCAAGTCCTATCCAATCTGCTGCAAAATATCATAGATTATGATACTGGCGGGAACCTTACAATTGCTGCAAAACCTGATGGTAAGATGTACAAAATTACTTTTTCCCATCAAGGGAAATACATTGATCCGGAGATGAAAGAACTCATTTTCGAACGATTTTACAGGCTTGAAGAATCCCGCAGCACAAAAGCTGATGGTGCAGGACTCGGACTTGCCATTGCCAAAAGTATCATTGATGCCCATCAAGGAAAAATCGGCGTTGATACAGATGGGCATGATCACACTTTTTGGATAACGATTCCACTCCACCACAATTCTTAATCATTCCTTAACAATACGATTACATACTGAACGGTAAATGATGTTTTCGTACAAAAGGAGCGATTGTGATGGATTTTACGTATTATAATGAAAAACTAATTGGCCAGCTTGAATATGGATTCCTGCCAATATCTCCAAACACGGAGATGGGTTACAGGCCTATGGAGCTGTTCGTAGCCTCTTTAACTGGATGCAGCACCACGGTGCTCGCAAATATTCTTACCAAAAAGAGAATAGACTATAAAAGAATCGACGTACAAGTGTCAGCAACCAGGAATTCCGAAGAAGCAAACCGGATTGAAAAGCTGATTTTCAATGTAAGTGTTCAAACTGATACTATTGACAAGGCTGATCAGGCTGAAAAGCTTGCCGGACTTGTCCTGAAAAATTGCGGCATGATTCAATCTGTAATCGATAGTATCGACATCGGTTATCAAATTGAGTTCACGCCAGACCAGCCAAAAAAAGGTGATGTTGCTTGAACTATATAACTTTCGGCAGATTCACGCTGCCTGCAGATTTGCTTGCAGCATTTGCCGCTATTTTTATCGGAGCCCTGATTTACCGGGCCAGAGAAAAAAAGAGTATCGATGATTGGTTTTGGAACAGCTTTTTCCTCTACATAGCGGTTTATAAACTCAGCTATATACTTTTCAATTTCAAGCTGTTCATTGACACCCCCTTCTCACTTGTCTACTTTAATGGCGGTACAGAAGGCCAGATTCTTGCATATATCGGAATCACAATCTATTTATATTTGCTAACAAGAAAAAAGGGCAGCACTATTAAAGCAGAGGATTATCTCTATGGGTACTTTAAATTCTTTTTGCTGTATTGGACAGGGTTATTTGCATTCTCACAGGACTATCTCGCAACTGCTATTCAGGCGGTCCTTTTATTAGTCTTCCTATTGTTTTTCTTCAAAAACATTAAGCTTACTGCTGAGTATGCAATTTTGTTTCTCATGCTTGAAGCATTGATACTTAGCCTCTTTTCCGATATGCTCTCTGTGGAAAATCTATTGATTTTCGCACTCGGAATTTACTTAATCATTTTACAGCGTTTTAATAAGGAGGAAGTTCAGCATTGAATAAAAACCTTTTATCATTTGCGATTTTAGCACTTGCTGTCGTCATTCTTGTCGTGAATATCTGGAAACCGGGATCAACAGAAAGTGAAAAAAACACAACAGCTCCAGCAGGCGAATCTGTAGAAACAACCGAAGATATTCCTGGCGCGAAGCTTTCTTCTTTGCGTGAAGGAGCCGAGGCACCTGATTTTGAATTGAACACCCTTGATGGAAATACAATCAAGTTATCAGATTACCGTGGCAAAAAAGTGATTCTCAACTTTTGGGCTACATGGTGTCCTCCTTGTAAGGCTGAAATGCCGCATATGCAGAATTTCTACGAAGAATACAAAGACCAGGGCGTAGAAATTCTCGCAGTCAACCTGACAAATATGGATAAAGGTGAGGATGAAGTCAAAAAGTTCATCGAGGAATATGGTTTGACCTTTACGATTCCTATGGATGAAGAAGGGAACGCCGGAACGACCTACCAGGCGTTTACCATCCCAACCAGCTACATCCTTGATGAAAACGGCGTAATCACCAAGAAAATCGTTGGCCCTATGGATGAAAAAATGATGAAGGAACTTACGGGTGTTAAGTAAAAAGTCGCGGCCGTGACTTTTTTATTTCTTATTGGACATTTTGGTATTGCATCGCCTTTGAAATGTCCATTAACACCTCTTTCTTGGACATTTTGGCGCTGCTTCGCCTTTGAAATGTCCATTAACACCTCTTTCTTGGACATTTTGGGGCCGCTTCGCCTTTGAAATGTCCATTAAACCTCTTTATTGACACTTTGGCGCTGCTTCGCCTTTGAAATGTCCATTAAAACCTCTTTATTAGACACTTTGGCGCTGCTTCGCCTTCGAAATGTCCATTAAACTAAAAAGATTTTAGGTGCTCAGGATTTTTGGTTCTCCATCAGCTTTGAACGTTCCCTTTTCTTTTAAAAATTGCTTAATAACATCAACTGCATGGACACATGGTAGGTTTTATCTGCTTCAGCGCCTTTGAATAGCTGCTTGCCTGCACCCGCAATCTTGTATTTCCTCGTCAGATCGATCTCCTGTCCGCCTATGAGCAGCTTTTGAATCCTGTTTCCTTCCGGATTGTATGGCTTGAAGGACATGAATAATCCGGAGGACCTCAGTATATATCCGCCTTTTTGCTTGAACGGGTTTTTGGAGAAAACCATCTCCAGATTCTTCTCGAGGGCATTCATCAGGCGCTCTCCCGTCATTTCCAGTGTGAACATTTCCGGGTTCGCCGGGATGATGGTATGCAGGTCATACTCGGTAATATCCCCTGCTGGGAAAGGAGTGCCGTACCTCCACCCATGTGAGAATGCCAAATCGCCATCATAGGCATGGAGATAGGCATCTGTGATCAATTGATCCATCGGTGCCTCAGTCAAGGTCATCCTGTGTAAAATCGATTCTGTCTTGCCAACGATATTGCCCCTCACCTTACTGTACGGTTCTAATACATCAGCAATGATTCCCGCCATCTCCTCATCCTCAGGGTAGCTTTCATCGATTTCCATCAATTCGTATCGATAGTCCTCCATCCTTCCGCCTTCAAGGGTAATATCCAGTTTTCCAAGGAATGATGCACTTGAACCAGCCTGCACGACAAGCGTATCATTGACGGTGATCGGCACTTCTACCTGTCATGGCTGTGTCCCGACAAGACAATATCAATGCCATCTACAAGGGTTGCCAGCTCGACATCAAGAGGGAGCCCCATATGGCTTAACAACACAACTAGGTCCACCTGGCCATTTAACTCTTCCACACAATTACGCGTTTCCTCCACACCTCTAGAGAACGCAAGGCCTTTTGAGAAGCTTTCAGGCATGGTCTCATCAACATACGGATAAGTCAGTCCAATGATGCCCACTTTGACGCCCTCTAGCTCCTTGATGATAAATGGCTTCATATACGATTCATTTGTGTCTTGATCCTTTACATTGCAAGCAACAGATGGAAAAGGCAATGCTTTTATCAGAGAAGACAGCTGCTCTTTTCCGTAGGCGAAATCCCAGTTTCCAGGGACCCAGCCATCCAGCGCCATTTTTTCCAATGCTGGTAAAATGGCTTCGCCTTTCGACGCCACTAAAGGAAGTGTCCCATGGAACAGGTCTCCTCCATCCAGGAATAAAACATTTTCTGATTTTGATTTAAGATTCTTGATATACTTAGCTATCCTTGGCAACCCGCCTGTTTTATGCAACTCAGGTTTGTTATCTATCCAGAACAGTTCATGATGGAGTTCCAGGCTTCCATGGGTATCGTTTTGCTGTATTATTGTCAACTTTGTCATAGTATCCTCTCCTCCGTTTAGGCTTTTCCATAAACCTCCTGATTGGGCATGAAGCTTATGGAAAGCCTTTATAGTCAAAAGGAGTACCTTTATTAGGTACCCCCTTTATGATTGGCCAGCTCCAGCGCCTAGCCCCTCGATCGTTTGTCTAGCTGCGGCTCCTAACTCCTCGAGACGCTTCGGTCCTGCCATTGAAGTCAAAGAACGACTTCACTGGCAGGACCTCCAGCGCTTGTCGGAGTTGGACAGTCGCCTACGCTTTTCGATTTCGGTCCGCCCTTTGAAGTCAAAGAACGACTTCACTGGTCGGCCCTCCGAGGCACACGATGTGCTAGACCCGCCAGCCACAGGACGTGGCGTTCTTTGGCGGGCAACGATTGTCGGGGCTGACCAAGCGCTTGCGCTTTTCTATTTATCTAACTGCACAACGGTTTGGACCAATTTCCATTTCTCGCTGTTCATCGATATCCGGGTTGATTTTACCCATATTCATCTGCCTGATTTCCTGGTAGGAGTTAGGCTGAGGAGGAAGGTTCTCGGTTACTGTCTTCCTGAACGTTTCTTCACTGTCGATTTGTAAACCGTGGTTCTCGGCGTACAGGACGCCAAGTTTTTCTGAAATGCTGCCGTCATCATTCATTTCATTGATTCCCATATAGTGTGCTGGCAGGACAAGGAGTTCGTCGGCAAGTTCTTTATATCGTTTGTATAAAGTGTTTCTCAAGTCTCCTACCCAATCCTGAGCCAATCCGGCCAGGTCGGGGCGTCCAATTGAGTCGATGAAAAGAATGTCACCCGTCAACAAATATTGGTCATCAATGATGAAGAAGTACTTCCGATGGTATGACCCGGAGAATACAACGCCTGGATAACGGTGTTTCCAACCTTGATTTCATCGCCATCCTGAAGAGGTTCATAGTGGAATGTCACTTCTTCAGCATCTTTTGGCGGGAGGTAATATTTAGCTCCCACTTGTTCAGCCAGCTTTCTTCCGCCAGAAATATGGTCTGCATGAAGGTGTGTATCAAGCAAGGCAACAAGCTTGAAATCCTTACCTGACATGAACTCCTCATACTGTTCAATCATCCGGTTTGTATCGATAATTGCTGCCTCTCCATTTGATTCAACGAGATAGGAAAGGCATCCTTTACCGATACGGACGAACTGGTAAAGGGAACCTCCGTCCTTAAGGTCGCCGATTTTCACAGGCTCTAAATGTTCACTCCAGCCTTCATGCCGCCTTCAATAGAGTAGACATCCGGATAGCCAGCCTCTTCAATTTGTTCGGCAACAAACTCTGACGATCCACCTTTTGCACATACAACGTAAATCTCCTGGTCTTTAGGCAATACATCCTTTATTGGATCGATTCCTTCAAGCAGATCAAAGTACGGAGCATTATGGACTTTCACATTTCGGCCTTCGATTTTCCAATCATCGAAGTCATCTGTATTTCTTGCATCAAGGATAAACAGGTCTTCATGGTTAATGACTTTTTGCGCTATTTCTTTTGCTGAGATTGTCTTTACCATTTGATTCCTCCTGTTTTGCTTTGATATTTTAGAATGTCAATGTAATGTCTGCATCGCTGGCAAAGTGCAGGAATGAAGCCGCTCCGCCAACGTCAATGCCATCTACGAACTGGTCTTTTTGAAGAGACATAACGTCCATTGTCATCTGGCAGGCAATCATTTTAACGCCCATTTCTGCAGCCATTTCAACCAACTGTTCTACTGGAGGAACGTTTTCTCTTGCAAAGCCTTCCTGGAAATGCTCTGTTCCCGCTGGCATAGGAAGTTGCTTATGCGCTTCCTTATGGATCAGGTTCAGCCCTTCAAATGTGAAGAAGATTCCTACTTCTGCGTCTGTTGCCGCTGCAGCAGTTGCGATATTGAATACTTTGTATGCATCGAACATTCCGCCGTTAGAGGCGATGATAGCTACTTTCATTTTTGGTTCCTCCTTATTTTTCAACTGATGTTTCCGTAGGGCCTGTCCAGTCCTTCATTCCCGAAACAACATTAATTGTTTTTTTGAATCCTTTTTCTGACAGCTTCTTTGCTGCCATGTCACTTCTTGAGCCGGAGCGGCAAATGATATATACATCCTCTTCAGGGTCCAGTTCATTAAAACGCTGTTCCAATTCCCCAAGTGGAATTGATTTCGCATTCGGGATGTGCCCAAAGGCGTACTCAGCTGATTCCCTGACATCAAGAATCGATATTTTTTCATTACCCTCAAGTTTTGCCAGCACTTCTTCGAGTGTGGCCGTATGTGGGTGAGGTGATTCATTGTTTAGTTCATCTTCACTAGCTTTACGGAGATAGTGTTTAAGCACATCTCCTTCAGTTATAGTACCGAGGTATTGATTGCCTGTACTCTCAGCCCATGCTTTAAGGTCTGTTGTTGATCCTTTATCAGTAGCCTGCACCTCGATGACCTGGCCAGGCTCCAGTTCATTCATAGTTTTCTTTGTTTTGACAATCGGCATCGGGCACGCAAGTCCTTTTGCGTCCAGTACTTTATCCGCAGAAATTGACATAGTAATCCCCCTTCCTAAACATTAGTATTAATGAATTCGCGGAATCCATACTGCAAAAATACTCCCTAGTTTATATACCTCCTAAGGTAAAAACTATGCTTATATTGTAAAAAAACTTTAAAAAAACAGCAACCAATTTGTCTTGGCTGCTGTTCCATGCTTATTCTTTGCCATAATAGGTATTTGGATAAGAAGGATTGGCATATCCGTTCCTGCTCAACCATGGAATATAACTCACTGGGTTCACACTGATTGCATACTTGAACATATTGTTCATCATACTGTCGGTCCCCATAAAGGACATATTCATTACCATGTACATTGCTTTGATCGTATTGAACTGCGAAAGCTCAACTACATAGACGATTCTGTCTGCCATCACCCAATTTGGCCTTCTGTCCATAAAATCCTGTCAGCCATGAATCCGATCTGATCTTCTGTATATAAAACACCATTAAGGGCCTGGGTAAACGTATCAGCTCCCATTTGTCCCACATACACAATAGCTCTGCTTGTTGCCATTGCGTTCACCTCCCAATAGTCAGGATATGTACCCCAGGGAGGATGGTGCCTGGCTAATTGCAAGGCTATTGCAATAGCGAAAGTGGCCAAAGACCCACAGCAAACGATGCCGTGGTTCCCCTATTCAATTCTCCCGTTGACCAAAAGCAGATTCCATGTCTTGACTCCATCTTACTTCCTTGTTGTCCAATAATAATATGAGATCCCGGCCAACCCCACAAATATTGCCGCCGCAAGCTGGTATTGTGTTTCCCAGCCAAGTACAGTATGAACTGAATATGCCTCGATAAAGAGAGCCGGGACTTTGCCAATTGTACTTGATACGGTAAAATTCCCCGTCCCCATTGCGCTGTATGAAGCGGCCAGGGTGACGAGTCCGGACGGTGCGAACGGGAAAAGCCTTAATAAAATCACTAGCACTAACGCCTCCATGCCATGTGTTTGTTTAAGCCTTTCCAATGTTTTAATCGTTCTTGATGAATCTTTATTGCCGCTCAGCTTTTTAAGACCTTTCCGATACAGAATAAAACTTATGACCGCTCCTAAAGCTTCACCGAAAATAGAAAGCACGAGCCCCCAGACAAATCCGAAGTAAACGATGTTCGCAGCTGTCACAAAAGCACTCGGAATAATACCGGCTATGGCGATCACTATACTGGCTGCAAGGCTAATGATAATGGCGAGCCAAACCGGCTGGCCAGATAGAGTTTCTAATAATGACATAAGCCAGCCTCCAGTCAAATTTCAAAACTTTGTCACTGCTTCTGCTTAGTTTTTGCAAACTGTCCCGGTAAGATTTATGTATACCTGAAAGGAGCTGACCAGACATGAAAAAACTATCGTTAAGTTTTTGGGCGCAGCATTGATACTTGGAGCAAGTACTGCTGCCTTTGCAGAAGAAGGGACAGAAGGTAAAGGTACTTTTAATTTTGGCCAGATGAAGCCGTTAATCGAAAAGATGCACCCAAACTTGTCCGATGAAGAAGTCAAGCAAATGTACAATAACTGCCACGGAACAAACGGTTCTATGCCGAGCAAGAACTTTAATATGATGGATAGCAATCACATGAATAATCTGTAATAACATTTCCAACATTTCATTCTAGGTGTTGTTAACGACTGACAAGAGAGGTTCTGGTAAAATCCAGAGCCTTTCTCTTATCTATTTTAGCTTAAGATGTTGCTGAAAACACGAAGAAGGAAAATTGACATGAATTTATAGCCGCATTAAAAAACAACCTGACCAAAACGGTCCAGGCTGTCTCAAAATTTCTTTAAACAAACACTTCATTATAATCATGCTGGGACGGCAAATCAGCTACGATTGTACCGCTTTGCGAGTGCTGGGACGGCAGGTCAGCTATTGTTGTGCCGCTCTGCGAGTGCTGGGACGGCAGGTCAGCTATTGTTGTGCCGCTCTGCGAGTGCTGTGATGGCAGGTCGGCCAGGTTCCTGTCCGCAGAATTCAAACCGATAACACCAGCAACAAACGCCGCAAAAAGGGTTAATATCAATGTCTTCTTCATTATAAACCTCCTCTGCCTAGGCAATCTTTCATAAAATACAATCAACAATATTTCAATAATTTTTCCATTTCATTCGTTACTAAGCTGACAAACTTCTCATTCTTCTGCAGCTTGAAAATCATGACCGCTTTTTCTAGATATTCCTTGCCTTTGTTTTCTTTACCCAATTTAATATAATTCATGCCTGTTTGGTAATAAAGTTCTCCAAATAAATACATATTTTCTTCATATATACAATTGTCGATTCCTTTACTACAGTAGATGAGGGATTCTTCATATCTCTCAAGCTTTGACAGTGCCTGGGCAAGGCCGTAGAGAATCCTTAGCCAGATTCTTGAATCCAGGACTTGAGGCAGCCCCGTCAGCTCATTCAGGGCATTCTGAAAAAGTTCGACAGCCTTGTCCAGGTTCCCGCTATCTTTTTCGATGATGGCCATACTGGTCAAAATCTCAATTTCGCGCTCTGACATTCCAGTCTGTTCCTGATGCGTCATATTCAATGCCTCATCAAGCAGCCCAATTGATTGCTTTCTATCTCCTTCAAGGTAGTAGGTGCAAATCCCTTGGTGCCATACCAAAAATTGATTGAAGGATGTATGTTTGAACAGCGGATTATCCTGCTCCTTCTGGATTATTTCGTTAATGGCAGCATAATCCCGCTCTCTTTTATACTTTTTGATTAATTCCGTGACAGCGATTGCGTAATTGTATGTATCAGTGGAAGCAATATCGAAGAAATGGTTAAGCTCTACCTCAAGCTTTGAAGCCATCTTGAATAATTGATCGATTGTTGGATATTTCTCTTCTTTTTCAAATTGAATGATATCCACTTCAGAACATATACCTTCAGCCAACTGTGCCTCAGTCAATCCTTTAAAAACTCTTGAAGACCTTAGAATTTCTCCGAAGTTATACCCAACCAGGCTCATCCCTACACCCCATTTAAACGTAATTATTTATATATTATCATAGTGTTTGTAAAATTTAAAAATTTGTAGAAGGGCAGAGACCGGAATGGCAATGGGCCTTCATTCATTGATAAGAAATGTAGTGCAATGCGATACACGCTAATGCTAAAAAAATGACAACAATAGATCCTATTTTATTTTTTTGCCGCCAGAGCGTTATGCCAAATAATAGATAGTACATAATGATTAAAGCAATGGCAATCCACATAATTACTATCATCTAATCCCTCACTTCTTCAAGCTTAGGCAGTTTCGACTGGCGTCCAAATTCACCAAATCGAATGGAGACATTTACCTTCACTTTTGCATCAGGATATGTCTTCATCCAGTCAAATTTCCTGAATTCCTTTAGAGTTGCAAACTCTTTCCTCATGGGGATCGATAAATCAAATGTATCTCCTTTTAACTCTTGCTGTGTATAAAGAATAAATTCCGTGAAATTTTTTTCTATCCCAGCTGTAAGAGACTTTTTAAGCTCTTTAACCTTTTCTAGGTTCTTTGCGTAATTGATCATGCTTGGGTCGCTGTATACTTCTATAAATAACGGAACATCTATTTCAATGGTTGGCCTGCCCTTTTCAGGTATCAGCTTATATTTATTTTCTCTTTTTTGAGATATCCTTATGGAGAGCTTATATCTTTCGTCAAACGGATCTTGAATGGCAGTCAGGATATCCTCAGTATTCCATGTATTGTTCAACAGACTCGATATCCTTGTCTCTTCTCCTGTTATTTTGCCGATCATTTTTCCTTCCTTAAATACTGCGGAACCGATAAACTGGGCACTGTTGGTTGTACCCTCCACTTGAATTTCCCCGGCCAGCAAGTCGTCATCTGTTGTTTGCACTTCATCTTTCTTTATTTTTTCTGTTGTTGCGTAAATCGCCAGAAATAAATCTGCATCGCTTTCCGTTACACGGTAAAATCCATTCAGGTCAGCTTCGGGAATCATGCCTGTTTCCTGTCCTCTTTCGATCATTAGTTCCAAAAATTTATGGGGTCTGGTTTCAATCTTGGGTTTATTATTTCTTATGAAATCAGCGGCATTTTCCCGAGAGACAATGAACTGTGCACTTCGTTTAATTTCCCGGTCCTTGGTTGCATTGTATATTATCCTGATAAAATCAGGATCCCTGGCTAATTCTTCTGAAACGATAAGAACCTGCAGAAGATCATAGGATATTTCCTTCGCCACTATAGTATTAGCTGTATTACGCGATGAGATAAAATCATCCGCGACCAAAGTCACGATTTCCTGCGACGGTTCATTCGATCCTCCCGCAGTCTGCTGTGAACCCACCTCCGGGTTTGCAATCAGATAGGTTACGTTGACCTTTCCCTCTACCTTATGTTTATCAAGTCCTATACCAATGACATATGCTTTCTCATCCAGTTCCTTATGGTCCCAGCAGCCTGACAGGCTCAATGTAACTGCCGTCAGGAAAATCACTTTAATCATTTTAGAGTGAAGTATCATTCTTAAAATCCCCCCGAATTTTTGCCACGATCCACATAAATGGCGGAAGAATCATGAAGGCAGGACTTAATAATACAAGTATTTTTTCCCTTACATTGTAGAGTGTGATAGATGGAGCGTCAGGTGATAATCCGATTAGCAAAATGATTGTCGCGATCAAAGGAATGAGATATTCAAACTCCTTAATCTTCAGAATCCCTGCCATCAATGAAGCAATTAGATATAGATAAAACGAAAAACGGATAAAAGTTGCAACCAGCCAAAAGGGGAAAAATAATGTTTCAACGTTTGCTAAAAAGCCAATTTGAATAAATCGGATTGTTTCATGAAAAGGATAGTTCAGCATTTCAGCAGTCGTATAGTCAAATAAAACAACATACGCCACCAGTGCCAGGCTCAGTTCCACTGTTATAAATACCAGAGATATGAGTGTTCCTTTTTTCATATCCTTATATGATGAGATGAGTGGCATGATCAATGCAAGGTAGAAAAAATCGACAAATATCGAAACATTTTTTACAGACGCTTTTGCGACTTCAAGAGGTCCTTCACCCCAGAACGGGAAAAGGTAGCCTAGTGTACCTTTTTTAAAAGTAAAAATCAGGGCAAAGAACAAAGTGATTTTAATATATGGCAGCAAAAGCCAGGATACGGCGCCAATCTGTTCAATCCCCCTCTTTGCTCCGTAAGCACAAATAAACATCAGGATGATGTAAAGGATGATAGCTGGCGTTTTCGTAAAATACATCGAGCCAATAATGTCCACGTAGGTACCTGAGTCAGCAATGACTGCCGTTGTTCCAGTGATTAACAGGCAAATAGATAAGAGCGTTCCAAAAAACCTGCCAAAAAGATGCAGCAGAATTTCATGCAGGTTTTTTCCTTTATGCGCTGAATAAACTTTTATCAAGAATATTATAGGAAGTAATGACAAAATCCCGATTAGCAACACTGCCAACCAGCCTGCATTTTTTGCATGTTCATAAATGATCGCAGGTGTGTCGTCACTTAATTTGGCCCCAATAGTCAACGAGATTAGCGCGAAATATTCTTTTATGCCAATTTTTCCCTTATCCTGTCTCATCGCCTATTCTCCAGTAGTCTTTTTTTGTAAATCCGTCGATTTTAAAAAACCAGGCCTTAACGTTTCATTTTTTGTTAACCTGCGGAAAATCGTATCCTTCGAGGACTTGTAGTTTGGTGACATAGGAGCTAAATACGGTACGCCAAAGGACTTAATCGAAACCATGTAGAATAAGCCTCCAACAAAGACTGCAGTCATCCCGTAAATTCCCATCATTGCTGCACTCAGGATAAATAGAAAGCGATTAAGTCTTACCGCGAAATTCAGACTTAGATCACTGACTGCAAACGAACTAAGTCCTCCGAGTGCGACAACAATAATAACAATCGGACTGATAATATTTGCTTCGACGGCTGCCTGTCCAAGGATTAAGGCTCCAACAATCCCGATGGTCGGTCCTATCGGACTGGGAACACGTAACCCTGCTTCCCTGATCAGCTCAAATGCCAGCTCCATGATCAATATTTCGATTGCCGCAGGAAAAGGAACTTTTTCGCGAGACGCAGCAATTGCCAGCAGCAAGTCTGGCGGAATCATTTCAGCATGATAAGTGGTGATTGCCACGTAAATAGCTGATGTAAAAATTGTGATGAAAAGGGCAGTCATTCTTAACGCCCTCGTAAAGTTCCCATAAAAAAATCTAAGATAGTGATCCTCAGGACTATGAAAAAAAGCCCAAAATGTCGCAGGAAGAACGAGACTATCGGGCGAATTATCCATTAATAAGACGATATAGCCATCTTCTAAAAATGAGGCTGCCCTATCAGGCCTTTCTGTCGAAAGAATGCTGGGAAATAATGAATAATTCCGTTCCTCAATGTATTCCTCCAGCAGCGATAGGTTTTGAATCGAATTCACTTCAAGACTGCCCAGTCTTTCCTTGATATTGTCGATCAATTTCTCATTAGCGAGACCGCGAATATAAAGTACAAAAACATCATTATGTGAACGTCGCGAGACTTCCACTGCTTCAACAATAAGGTTTTCGTTCCTGATTTTTTTTCTGAGCAATGATATATTCGCTACAGCCTTTTCATTGAAGGCTTCCTTAGGGCCTTTGATAAGTATTTCACTGTCCGGCTTTTCGATCGCCCTGCTTTGAAAATCAGGACAATCCATAATGTATGCCTTCGATTCTCCATCTAGTATGAGGAGCGCATTTCCTTTGTTGATATCCTTGACTGCATCCTTGAATAAGGTGATTTCCTTTACCATTTGGATAGCAACTATATCCTTCACCTTTTTATCTGAAGCAGTATTTTCCGTTAATGGCTTGAGGATATTTTCTTCAATACTCTTAACATCCGTGATTGTGCTAATAAATAATAAGGCTGCTTGCTTATTAAACCCTCCAAGGTACAATTCTCGCAATTTAATATCTTTATTATCAGGAATGCTGTAAAGTTGCTTTAATAACGATAGATTTTCCTGGAGATGCCTGCTGAATCCCTTTTCCTTAAGGGAGTTCTGCTCTCCCTCCAGCTTTCCCTCTGCGGGTGCCGTATTCCTCTGCTGTTTCGTAATCAGCCTGAGCATTTCCTTTAGCATCGTGAACCTTCTCCCTGCCGCACGGAATATTCCTTCCTTTTCTTAACTTTTACTAATCTGCTATGTTTTATGAGTTTTTAGCATGAAAAAACTCAGGAAAGCTCCTGAGTTCGTTTACCCTTATACTCGTTTGCTTGCTGCCAGTAAATAAACAGCTCCAGCACCCAATGCAATAATGCTGACAGGTATTATGAAAGGTTGGGCCACTTCCTTGATGCCTGCCCAATTTTCGCCGAGGACAATGCCTAGATAGAGGAAGAAAATTGTCCACGGAACCATCGCCGCTATTGTATACAGCGTGAATTTGATGGCTGACATCCCGGCAATGCCTGCAGGAATAGATATCGCATGCCTGACCACCGGGATGAACCTTGCTGAGAAAATGACACCTGGTCCATATTGGTGGAACCATTTTTCCGAAACCTCCAAATGGTGCTGGTTAATCAGCAGGTACTTCCCGTATTTCTCCAGCATCGGTCGGCCGCCATAATATCCGATCCAATATAAAAATAACTGCGCGATGGTCCCGCCAATTGTTCCAGCAACGACCGCACCGATAAAACCAATTGACCCCTCAGAAACCATATACCCTCCGTAACCAAGGACAATTTCACTCGGGATGACCTCAAGCATCAATCCGAGCGCAATCCCTATGTACCCAAGACTAGCCAGCCAGTCCAAAACAATCATAATAAATTCGTGCATGTATACCACTCCAGTTTTTTGCATCCTTCTAAAATATATTTGGGCATGTCTTTTATTATGAAAAAGAAATAACCTGCCATATGACAGGTTATTTTTTCAAGAGATATGTCAGCAGCGCCAGCCGCCTTTCAGCAAAATCCTGAGGCCGATGTAAATAATCACCAGTGCGAAGATAAGGATTACAACAAGTCCGACAATTTGTAAGAATGGCAAGTTTAAAAGTACAGCAAGTGATGCCGGAGCAAATCTGAAAAGTACCCATCCAGCCAGAATAGCGGCCAAGAATACAAACAAGTTAGTATTATTAAACGACATTGATAATCCCTCCTTTACTACCCAACATATGTATGTACAGCAATTTTGGTACGGGCTAATGAACAATTACTTATTTTCTGTGTAAAAAAGTTTTTGCTCGACAAGAATAGAATTACGTATTTCAGTTTTTGATTAGAAAAACAAGGGAAAAGTAATTATTGTTTTCATACATATAGCGAGAAATAAGAAGGGGGACTATGATGACTAATCATTTTTATATGCGTTTCGTAAAACTTCCGATTTTGTTGAGGATCCTGATGATTGCCTCTATGATGATTACTCTGTTTGGCGTCATCATTCATTTTATTGAACCGAAAAGCTTCCCGACGATCTTTGATGGTGTCTGGTGGGCTATTATTACTGCATCAACAGTAGGGTTTGGAGATTACTATCCCGTTTCTACATGGGGACGAATAACAGCAATCCTCCTACTCTTGATCGGTACAGGGTTTTTATCCTCGTATTTTATCCACCTATCAGCAGCAACTGTTACCAAACAAAATGCATATGCAGAGGGGAAAGTAGGCTTTAAAGGTAATGATCAGATTATCATCATCGGGTGGAACGAGAGGTCTCGTTCGATTATAAGATCTCTCATAGAGTCTGATGAATTAATCATATTGGTGGATGATTCATTGGGGTCAAATCCCATTATGGATGACAATGTCCATTTCATCAGAGGAAGGGCGAACAAGGATGAAACTTTACTGAATGCCGGTATTCAAACAGCCAGGAAAGTGATTATTACATCAGATCAGAATCTGGATGAGCTGCAAGCCGATATGAATACGATCCTCACGCTGCTCGCCATCAAAGGATTGAATCCTGACATTCGCTGCATCGCTGAAATCCAGACGAGCGAACAAATAAATAATGCGAGGAGAGCGGGGGCTGATGAGCTGATTCCTGCTAACGCTCTGACCAGTGCGGTACTTTTAAATAGCATCGCCTCCGCGGAGGTCGTGGATCCTTTATTGGATCTGCTGGGGCAATTGAATGGAAAGCGCTTGTCATATATTGAACCTGAAGCTTCTATTATTGATAAAAATTTCCAGGAAGCAGGGAACTTTCTGCTAAAAGAGCGCAATATTATTTTGATTGGACGCAAAAGAGGGGATGACATAATCGTCAACCCCAATAACAATATCAAAATTCACTATGATGATCAGCTTCTCGCCATTTCAAACGATTAATGCAATAACACAGATTCTACTTCTCGGACAAGCGACTTTCCGACTTCGATGTATTTTTCCGGAAAGCTCGCATCCTTGTCCACAGGCTCCTGGAACTGATTGAATGAAGCGCTGGCATTCCCGATTTCCGCATGGTCATCGATCCCTCGCTGATATTTATGCGAAAGAAGAAAAGGACGCTGCAATTGTACTGTACAGCCTTTGGAGTCAAGCTGGCCGTCAATTGCCTTAAATGGCAGACGCAAAAATTGATAACCCACTTCGTCATCTATTTTGTAATCGAAAGCACCATGGTCATAATCCCAGTTTCCTCCGATGGAATATCCTAAAGGTTTTAGCAGCTGCTCCAGTTTAAAAAGATCAAAATGTTTGCCCTCAAGCTCAGATTGTATCTCAATCAATGGTCGTTCCGCCTTTCCATTCATTTTCGCTTAGTTTTAACCAAAAGCGATAATTTAATGAGCGGTGAAAGTTAAACTCAAGCTGGAATCATAATGGAGGTTGGTGACCACAGAGACTTTATTTGGTGAATATGCTATTTCTGTCCGTCATGGGCTGGATGACGGACATTTTCCCAAGGTTTCAGGCAATTCTTGTCCGTCATTGGCCTTGTGACGGACATTTTCTCTCGTGTTTTTGCATTTATTGGCGATAATTTATTTTTATTCGCGGTTTTCACAACTTTATTCGCGAAAATCTGAATTTATTCGCGGTTTTCACAACTTTATTCGCGAAAATCTGAATTTATTCGCGAACTGGAAATTTCATGCGATTTTTCCCAGTTTTAACACGACTATTTCCTCATAAAAAAGGAGCACCCAACAGGGTACTCCTTTTTCACCATTATTTAAGTCGCTTTTCCAATTCTGCTTTCTTTTCTTCGAAGCCTGGTTTTCCAAGCAATGCGAACATGTTCACTTTGTACGCTTCAACGCCTGGCTGGTCGAATGGATTTACGCCGAGCAGGTAGCCGCTCATTGCGCATGCTTTTTCAAAGAAGTATACAAGGTATCCAAATGTATACTCATCAAGCCGAGGGATTGTCAAAACAAGGTTCGGTACGCCGCCATCAGTATGGGCAAGCATTGTTCCTTCGAACGCTTTGTTGTTGACGAAATCAACAGTCTTGCCAGCTAGATAGTTCAAGCCGTCAAGGTCGCTTGCTGCTTCTTCAATTGTCATTTCATGGCGAGGTTTCTCAACCTTGATGATTGTTTCGAACAAGTCACGACGGCTTCCTGCACATATTGACCTAGTGAGTGAAGGTCAGTAGAGAAGTTCGCTGAAGAAGGATAGATTCCCTTCTGGTCTTTTCCTTCGCTTTCGCCGAACAGCTGCTTCCACCACTCTGAGAAGTACTGAAGAGTTGGTTCGTAGTTGATCAGCATTTCGATTGTTTTACCTTTGTTGTAAAGCGCGTTACGGACTGCAGCGTACTGATAGGCAGGATTTTCTTCAAGTTCTGACTTTCCGAAATCATCTCTTGCCTGTGCCGCGCCTTTCATCATCGCTTCGATATCTGAACCGCTGACAGCGATTGGCAGCAAGCCTACAGCCGTCAATACAGAATAACGTCCGCCAACATCATCAGGAATCACGAATGATTCATAGCCCTCTTCGTCAGCAAGAGTCTTCAATGCACCGCGTGCCTTATCCGTTGTGGCATAAATACGCTTGCGGGCTCCCTCCACTCCATACTTCTCTTCAAGAAGCTTGCGGAAGATACGGAATGCGATTGCAGGCTCCGTCGTTGTTCCAGATTTTGAAATGACATTGATTGAAAAATCTTTTCCTTCTAAAAGATCCATAACATCAGTCATATAAGTTGAGCTGATATTGTTTCCGATAAAAATGACTTGCGGTGTCTTCCGCTTTTCTTTTGGAAGAGCGTTATAGAAGCTGTGCTGTAAAAATTCAAGCGCAGCACGTGCACCAAGATAAGAGCCGCCAATCCCTACAACAAGCAGGACATCAGAATCACTCTTGATCTTTTCCGCGGATTTCTGGATGCGTGCGAATTCTTCTTTATCATAGTCTACCGGCAGGTCGATCCAGCCTAAAAAGTCATTGCCTGCACCAGTCTTTTCATGTAATGAATGATGGGCTACTTTTACAAAATCCCTTAAGTATGTAACTTCGTGTTCACCAAAAAAGCTTAGCGCCTTTGAGTAATCAAAACGAACATGTGTCATGTCTGATCCTCCAATATTTTATATTCTCTATCACTTTATCGAAAAGAATCCCAATAATCAAGAAACACCCTCAGATGTAAGCGTGCCCAATTGTGAAATTTTAAGTAAACGTATAAAAAAATTTTATCACGATTGGGCACCTCATTCATGACTGGAATGGGATGAAACTGTCAGACGTTAATTTCCATACTCACCCCAGATAGATTGTTTCCGTTTTACCCCTCACTCTCTTATGAATGGCAAAAAACACCACGAAACATTATGGCTTGATTTTCGCTTTGACAATCAGCCTGTGTGTGGCCGTATCAATTGGGGTGCATGTAATAAGGGTGAGTACCTTTTCATCTTCACTCCCTTTGAGTACGGAAGTTTCATGCGGTTCCACCACTAAAGTTTCATATACTTCATATTGGTAGGTGTTGCCTTTATCCCTTACCGTTACCGTATCCCCTTTGCCTATTTCATCTAGCCGGTTGAACATACTTCCATAGGCTCGGTTTCGGTGGGCGGCAATGGCACTGTTCCCTGGCATTCCTGGAGCTGACGTTCCTTCCAGCAGACCAGCTCCCTTTTCCAAATTCGCATCCGACGCACCATTTAAAATCGGCAGCTTCACGCCAATTTTTGTCTATTTCAATGACACCGACCATGCCAGCGGACAGTTTCTGATAATCCGCTGGTGTTTCAGCCGCTGGTGCATCCTCCAACTCTTGTTTTTTATCCACACTGCTCTCTGCCAGAGTTTCGGTACTGAATACCTCCTCCAACTCCCTCAGACTCTCAGCAGCCACCTTATTCCCCTGACTGCCGCTGCCCTCCCAGTTTTCAATCATTTTCTCCTGACTGTAGGAGATGTAATAATCTTTTGCAGCTGGATAAAAGAAGATTGATATACCAGCAAAAATCATTAATAACGACAATACTTTTCTCATCAACTTCACACCTTATAAAAAATTAAAGAGGGGAATCTCTTCCCCTCCAACTCGAGCTTAGTTCTTCAGTGGATTCCTGATACTTAGCATAGCTCCTCCTGCCGCAATCAGGAAGCCAAGTACATAGAACATTGTCCTGCTGCTTTCACCTGTTTGAGGAAGGACCTCGCCGTTCCACGCCTGTTCTTTTGTTGTGCCATCAGAGGTATTTCCGGATCCTGAATTATTTCCTGGTGCTGTCGTATCAGTATCCTCATCTGATTCCACCTCTTCTGCTTCTTCCTCGACCATTTCACCTTCCATATCCCAGTTTAATTGTAGTGTAAGCACACTTTCCACAATTTTCAGGGACTCGATTTGCGGAAGCAGGATTAATTTTGTTTCACCAATGCTAGTAATCTCAATGCCACGAATCAATTCCAGTTCAATTTCTTCCGTCAGCGTGAGGCTGAATAGTTCATTGATTCTTTCAAGATCAATTCTCTTGCCGCTCATCATTACCAATGTCACTTTTTCAATTGAACGCGGAGTCTCGTCTATCATGATTCTGATCATTGATAGAATGTTAACAGTTTCCTCAGTCTCTTCTGAATCATCCGGTTCAGATAGTTCTTCTGCAGGAAGTTCACAATGATCCAGCCAATAATTAACGGATCCTTCTGCTTCGACTCCCACTCTTACTTCACTGACCGGGACGACAAGCTCTTCACCTGTTGTAAAAATCAGTTTGAAAGCCGTAATATCATCTTTTACGAACTCACCATCATCAAATGCCTTAAATAATGGAGAGGAACCTGGATTGGTCATTTCCTCCCACTGACCATTAACCTGGACAAAGGCTGTTTCAACAGGATTGACACATTTGTCGATGTGCAGGTGGATTTGAGTGCTTCTATTTTCATTGGCCGGTACGGTTCCATCATCTGCTGGTATTGACTCATTTTCGCTGTCATCTGAAGAATTATTTTCATCTGAAGAATTATTTTCTACCGGAGCATTATCTTCTTCTGATGCATTATCTTCCTCCGAAGCATTATTTCCCTCTGAATCACTATTTTCCTGGTTGTCACTATTCTCAGCTGCTTCAGGTTGATTTGTTGTTTTTTGTTCAGAGTTTCTTTCCTCTTGGTCGTGTGTTGTTTCAGATTTTGAATCTTCCTCATTATTTGTTTCATTTTCCGTAGATGCTGCTTTTACAATACCATTAGATTTTTCTTTTTGACCCGTTGTCTTTGCAGCTACTTTGCTACTTTTTTGTTTACCAGCACTTTCTTGCTGGGAGTTTGTTTTTTGCTCGCTATTTTCCGCAGCAAACGCACCAGTAATCGGGAAGGTAATCATAAACAATAGCATGAATGCAACTAAGATGGACAAGCGCTTTTTAATTTTCAACATTTCTACCCCTTTTCGAATAAAATTGTGCACAATAAATAGACTGAATATTCAGTTATTTAAAGAGAGTTCTCGCCTCCTTTTCCTTGTATTCATTCTTTTCATTAGACAAAACAACAGCCAGAATATCTCTAATTTCATGGCAGCCAGGACAATCTTAGCTGGAAAGCTCCAGCCTTAGATCCCTTGCTTTGCGTCCTTGTCTTTCAACAAGTTTGCCCTGAGCATGATTGGTGTTAATGTAATTATTGTGTAAATAATTCCTACTGCTCCATTGTCTTACATTTAGAGACTTACCACAGTTACCCAGCTGCTTAAACATTTAGTCCTAGAAAATTTATTGGTAAATTTTTCTTATGTTTCTTTATTTACCCGACAAGTATGATTATTTCAGTGTTTTGGATACCCTTTTTTAAAAAAGACATAAGATTTTTTGCCCATATAAAGACAAAGGACCCAGGGGATACCCCTGGGTCCTTAAGCTTTTTATAACGACATACGATAGATTTCCAGTACGTCGTCTTTATTTAATTTTGCAAAGTTGCCAAATTCACCATTGACCATTGCTTTGTCAGCCATAACTTCCAGCTTGCTGTCATCAATGTCATAATCAGCAAGTCTTGATGGTGCACCAATGCTGTTCCAGAATTCACGCAGCTTTTCGATTCCTTCCAAACCTGCTTCCTCGTCTGTCTTGCCTTCAGGATTCACGCCGAAAACTCTTACAGCCATTTTCTTGAAGCGTTCTGGTTTCACCTTAAGGTTATGCTTCATCCAGTTCGGGAACAGGATGGCCAGTCCGCCTCCGTGAGGGATATCATACACCGCTGATACGGCGTGCTCGATATTATGTGTAGCCCAATCACCGCGGTAACCCATATTAAGGATTCCATTCAATGCCATCGTACCAGAGTAAAGAATCGTTGCACGATACTCGTAGTTCTCCAGATCCTCAAGCAGTTTTGGAGCTGTTTCCATCACTGTTAAAAGCAAGGATTCGCACATGCGGTCCTGGAATTCGGTGTTCTCAGTCAAATGAAAATAGTGCTCTAATGTATGTGACATCATGTCAACAATACCGTAAATTGTTTGGTCCTTAGGAACGGTAAATGTATTTACAGGATCCAGAATAGAGAACTTAGGGAACGTCACAGGGCTACCCCAGCCATATTTTTCATTAGTTTCCCAATTGGTGATGACGGAACCGGCATTCATTTCAGAACCTGTAGCCGCTAATGTCAGCACAGTTCCGAACGGAAGTGCTTCTGATGCAAAAGCCTTTTTCGTGACAAGGTCCCATGCATCTCCATCGTATTTGGCTCCGGCTGCGATTGCTTTCGTGCAGTCGATTACACTGCCGCCGCCCACTGCGAGCAGGAAGTCAATGCCTTCCTCTTTGCAGATTTTCACGCCTTTATGAACAGTCGACAGACGAGGATTCGGTTCAACACCCGATAGTTCAAATACCTCAGCTCCGATTTCGTTTAAATAATTCATGACGGAATCATAAAGCCCATTTCGCTTGATGCTGCCGCCTCCGTACACAAGCAGAACCTTCTTGCCATACTGAGGGACTTCATTCTTCAGTTCCTCAAGCTGACCTTTTCCAAAAATAAGTTTAGTTGGATTATAAAATGTAAAGTTATCCATTTTTATCACCTTCCTCAAGGCTAATTATGTTCCTTTTTAAAAAGCAATGCAAAAAATACACTTCTTAATGTTCTCCAATGTGCTCCAAAATGTTTCATCTTTTTACATACCGATAGAGATTTAATATGTTCAGGATGAATAATTCATCATCTGCTGAATCACTCTATAAAAGAACAAATTTATTTTAAGGAGGAAACACCCATGAGCGGTATTCAACGTGCAGCACTTGTCCTTACCATTATCGGGGCCATCAACTGGGGGTTAGTAGGATTCTTCCAATTCGATCTTGTTGCAGCAATTTTCGGCGGACAGGATTCAGCATTGGCTCGAATCATTTATGGCCTGGTTGGTCTTGCTGGTTTAATAAACATCGGTCTTCTTTTCGCACCAAGCGAAAGAGAGGAAAGAGCGGCAGAACCAAGGGCTACTCGATAACTAGAGAAACTAAAAGAGAAATGGAAAAACCCGCCATATAGGCGGGTTTTCTCATGTTTATGATAATACTTTCTTGATTCGCTCGATTGCCCAGTCCAGTTCTTCCTGGCTGATGACAAGCGGCGGTGCGAAGCGGATGACCGTATCATGTGTCTCTTTGCAAAGCAGTCCCTCTTCTTTAAGTTCCTCACAATACTTTCGTGCTGGTTCCGTCAACTCAACGCCAATGAACAAGCCGCGGCCGCGAATATCCTTGATGATAGAATTATCGATTTCCCGCAGCTTGCTAATGAAATATTCCCCAAGCTCTAGGGAGCGGTCTGCAAGCTTCTCGTCGATCAATACATCCAGGGATGCGATCGAAACAGCGCAGGCCATTGGATTACCGCCGAAAGTAGAACCGTGTGAACCAGGATTGAATACACCTAGTACATCATTGTCAGCAACAACACAGGAAATCGGGAATACTCCACCGCCAAGCGCTTTCCAAGGATGTACATATCAGGCTGAATTCCTTCCCATTCGCATGCGAACATTTTTCCAGACCTTGCGAGACCAGCCTGGATTTCATCAGCGATGAACAGGACATTGTTTTCTTTACATACATCGTATGCAGCTTCCATGAACCCTTCTGGCGGGATCACGATTCCTGCTTCACCCTGGATCGGTTCGATTAAGAATGCTGCAGTGTTAGGAGTAATCGCTTCCTTCAGTGCATCAAGATCGCCGTAAGGAATCAGTTTGATCCCTGGAAGCATTGGGCCGAAGCCGCGTTTGTACTCTTCTTCTGATGATAGCGAGACCGCTGTCATTGTGCGGCCATGGAAGTTGCCGATACAAGCGATGATTTCAGCCTGGTTGTCCGCAACACCTTTTACATCATATGCCCAGCGGCGAGCAGCTTTAATAGCCGTTTCAACTGCTTCCGCTCCAGTGTTCATCGGCAAAGCCATTTTTTTATTCGTCATCTTGCAAATCTTTTCATACCATGGACCCAGCTGGTCATTGTGGAATGCTCTTGAAGTAAGAGTCACACGATCAGCCTGGTCTTTAAGCGCCTGGATTATCTTAGGATGGCGGTGCCCCTGGTTGACAGCTGAATACGCACTTAGCATGTCCATATATTTGTTGCCTTCAGGATCCTCTACCCAAACTCCCTCTGCCTTTGAAATAACAATTGGCAGCGGATGATAGTTATTCGCACCATACTTTTGAGTCTGCTCGATCAAAGAACTAGTTTTTGTTGCCATGAACCTTCCTCCGTTCCAATGAAAAAATTGGTTAGACAATCATATTGTAACCTGTAAGCTCTTTCATTTTAACCCCCTAAAAAAGATTATGGGCAGTTTTTCCGCGGAACTTGTCTGCAGCAGCTATATGTTCGGACAGCTTTTCATGACTTTCCTGAACCTGTCCGAAGTTACCTCAAGTTTTGCATTTCCATGCATAAAAAAAACCGGACGAAATGTCCGGTTTTTGCATTAAAACTTATTTCTTAGCCATATCTGACTGGTTGATCCACTCTTGAAGCTTATCCTTCAAAGTGTTGAAGCCTTGAGCTGAGTCATCCTGGTACTGAACTACAGCAGCTGGACGCTTAGCACTCCGTGGCTTCTTAGCGCGTTGTGGTTGTTCTGGTGCTTCTTCAGTAGCACGGATTGATAAACCAATTTTTCCAGCAGCTTCATCAATTGACAAAACTTTCACTTTCACTTCATCGCCAACTGTAAGGTGCTCGTTAACATCCTTAACATAACCGTGTGTGATTTCTGAAATGTGCACTAGACCTTGTGTATTTTCATCTAATGCTACGAAAGCGCCGTATGGCTGGATTCCTGTAACTTTACCTGTTAAAACGCTGCCTACTTGAATATTTTCTGACATGGAAACACTCCTAAATATTGTTTTATTTTATCTCATTAATACGCAATTAAAAATTATATCATATTCTATAGCATTTATCAAAAGGAATAAGATAATTCTATAAGAGTGTTTCCATTATTGTAATGGAAAAAACTGGACTTTCCAGAAGCCGTCCTCCTGAACAATCTGAAAGAATGGAGCATCTGGGCGATCATTGAAATAACTTATCTTTTTTCTTTTTAACGGAGACCGTTGCGCGCCCCTTGCACTTCCATCTCTTCAAGCGAGAATCACTTTATCTATAAAACGGCGCGTTTTTGTTTTTGTTTCAAAAAAATAACAAAAAGCTTAATATTTGTTTTAAGCCTGAAAATGCTATGCTTTTACCTTAAAAAATAGTAACATGAAAAGGTATTTTTTTATTTTGTCAGAAAATATTAATATTCAGATTTTTTCAAAAGGAGTTTTCTTATGAAACAGCACGAACAATGGACTTCAAAGCTCGGATTCATCCTGGCTGCAGCGGGATCAGCCATTGGGCTCGGGGCAATCTGGAAATTCCCCTATATGGCAGGTACAAATGGAGGCGGCATTTTTCTTATCTTCTTCTTACTGATGACTATTTTTATAGGGGCACCTATTTTGCTGGCTGAATTCATCATTGGCCGCAACAGCCAAAAGGACGCCGTTATGTCTTATAAGCACCTGGCACCGAAAAGTGCATGGCCATTGCTTGGATATGGCGGTGTCATTGCTTCCTTCATGATTCTGTCTTTCTACAGTGTAGTTGGCGGCTGGATCCTTTCTTATTTAGCGCGGAGCTTCACCGGATCACTTTCAGGTTTGACCCAGGCAGAATACGGTGCAACATTTGAAAGCATCATATCCAATCCTATTGAGGCAGTTGTAGTTCAGCTTTTATTCCTGATTCTAACTATCTGGGTCGTACAGGGCGGCATCCAGCAGGGCATTGAAAAGGCGAGCAAATACATGATGCCTGCTCTGTTCATCCTATTTATCATCCTCGTAATCAGGTCTTTGACACTGGATGGAGCGATGGCCGGGGTAGAGTTCTTCCTGAAGCCTGACTGGTCAGCTGTAACCGGGCAAACCATTTTGATGGCACTGGGACAATCCTTTTTTGCTTTAAGTGTCGGACTGTCAGTAATGGTGACTTATGCTTCTTATTTATCCAAGGGTGAGAGCCTCGCAAAATCCGCGTTTTCTGTAGTGGGGTTGAATATTCTTATCTCGCTGCTCGCCGGCCTAGTCATTTTCCCGGCTGTATTCGCTCTTGGTTTTGAGCCGGAAGCAGGACCTGGACTTGTATTCGTTGTCCTGCCTGCCGTTTTTAATGAAATAGCTTTTGGCGGGCTGTTCCTGACGATTTTCTTGATTTTGCTGCTTTTCGCGACACTGACCTCAGCATTTTCGATTCTTGAGATCATCGTCGCAGTCCTGTCTAAAGGAGACAAAAATAAGCGTAAGAAGTTTTCATGGATTGCTGGTTTGCTTGTTTTTGCCGCAGGAATTCCGAATGCCCTCTCCTTTGGTGTTTTGTCTGATGTGAAATTCTTCGGGAAAACCTTCTTTGATCTTGCTGACTTCCTGACGAGCAATATCGCCCTGCCTCTGGGCGCCTTTTTCATCGCCATATTCGTTGGCTATGTACTCCCTCGAAAAATGGTCAGACGCGAAATGGAAGAAGGCACTGAGAAAAGTCCGTTATTATTCAACATTTGGTACTTTGCCATCCGCTACATCGTGCCAATAGGTATTGGCATTGTGTTTTTACAATCGATTGGTATAATCTAAAGTTAAGAAAACGTTCACATTATTGTCGATATATTCAAAAATTTAATGATAAACTTATAGTAAGAGAAATTTAATTTTTGGAGGTGATGAGCGATGACTGCAATTGGACAGAATATCAAGATGTGCCGTGAACGAATCGGAATCTCACAGGAGGAGCTCGCTTTGAAAATCAGGGTAGGTACGCGAACGATCCAAAGATACGAAAGCGGCGAGCAGACACCTACATTGCAGACGATTTTAAAGATCTCGACAGCCTCGATGTCCCTGCGTCAGAGTTAATGGGAGAAATTTATCACGCTGCACCGCCAGAACTCGACCAAAGACCAAGCAGCCTGTAATCTGAATATCATCATACACCTTAGCAGGCAGACTTTCTGCCTGTTTTATTTTTTATAAAAAAAAGGTTCGAAAATTAATGTATACTATTCTGCCAATCTGGCTATCCTAGTCCCATAAGGCTTTCTAGTATTCCCCCCTTTTTAATGGACACCAGTACTGGTGTCCATATTTTTTGTATTTTTTGTGTGAAGTTGGAATTTGCGGGGAAAATAAATGGCATACCTTGCCTAATTCGCTAATAATGTCAGGAGTGAAAGCCAATGGAATTCGCCAGGAATAAAACCGTAAGAGGAATCGATCTTTACTATGAGCACTACCAGAACTCGGATTCGAAGGAAACACTGGTTTTGCTTCATGGATTTCTTTCCTCCACTTTCAGCTTCAGGCATTTGGTCCCCTTGTTAAAAGAGGATTATAACGTCATTTCTGTAGACCTTCCCCCTTTTGGGAAAAGCGGCAAGATTTCCAGCTTTAAATATTCCTATCAAAACCTTGCCGCAACTGTTGTTGAATTGATGAAATCCCTTGGCATCCGGGAGTTTAATGTCGTTGGGCATTCAATGGGCGGCCAAATTGCATGAACATTCTGCTGCACCACCCGGAATATGCTAAAAAGGGAATTCTGCTTTGCAGTTCAGGATATTTGAAAAAGGCAAAGCTGCCGCTTGTACTTTCAAGCTACATTCCATATTTCCACCTCTATGTGAAGTTCCATCTGGCACGCTCTGGGGTAAAGCAGAATTTGCAGAACGTCGTCTATGACCATTCAATGATCAATGATGAGATGCTGTATGGCTATCTCTCTCCATTTTTAGAGGATGATATTTTCAAAGCACTGACGATGATGATCCGCCACCGGGAGGGCGATCTTACAGCTGAGGAATTGCGAAAAATTGATGCACCATGCCTGCTGATCTGGGGTGAACATGATAAAGTTGTCCCGGTCCGTATCGGGAGGAAGTTGAATAAGGATTTGAAGAATTCTGAGTTGGTCATTTTAAAGGAAACTGGCCACCTTGTCCCGGAGGAACGCCCTGAAGATGTCCATCAGCTGATCAACAGGTTCATGGCAGCTGAGGAAACAACAGAAGCAACAGCAAACGGCAGCCTTTGATGGCTGCCGTTTCTGCTAGTGCGTTATGTGCAGTTTTATAAGGAACAAACGTCTTCGTTCTTGATGGCCAGCAAGGTGTTTGCTATTGAATGACACTCTTGGTATGGCAAAACTTGTTCAAAAGAAAATTCAAATATAGACTGGATCCTGCGGGCGATTTTATCTGCTTCGTCATAATCGTGGACAGCCTGGAGAATATCAGCGATTTCCGGGTCGAATTCTCCTTCTCCTACTTTGAAAGGGTCCCATTTATTTAAAACATGAATCAATTTATAGCTAAGCTCTCTAGATTCCAAATTCAATCACCTGATTATTTTTTAAAAATATCTTATCATAAAGCTAGTGAGAGATAAATTTTTCAGGAAAAGGCGGTGCGTACATATGGAAAGAATAGATTTTGACAAGATCGTGGACAGGAACAATTCGCATTCAGTGAAGTGGGATGCAATTGACAAAGTTTTTGGCAAAGATGATGTCCTGCCAATGTGGGTCGCGGATATGGACTTCCATCCTCCACAGGCAGTTACCGATGCGCTGAAGGACCGGATTGAACACGGAATTTTCGGCTATACCTTTGTACCGATGTCTGTGACCGAAGCCATCCAGGATTGGATGAAAAATCGCCACGATTGCGAGTTCAAGAAATCATCTATCGTTTTTAGTGAAGGGGTCGTCCCTTCTATCAGTACCGCAATTCGGGCATTTACAGAAAAAGGCGACAAGGTGCTTGTTCATTCGCCTGTGTACACACCATTTTTCAACATGATTAAAAATAATGAGCGAACACTTGTAACGTCCAACCTGCTATATGAAAATGGGCGATTCGAGCTCGACTTTGCGACTTTGAGGCAAAGCTGAAAGATGGAGTCAAGATGTTCATACTTTGCAACCCGCATAATCCGGGCGGCAGAGTTTGGACACGGGAAGAACTGGAGAAAATCGGCGACCTGTGTGTAAAGCATGACTGTCTGATCGTTTCTGATGAAATCCACTCCGATTTAGTGTTCAAGCCGAACGTCCACATCCCGATTGCTTCAATTAAAGATGAGTTCAAGGAAATCACGACAACATTCGTTGCGCCAAGTAAAACCTTCAACCTTGCTGGCCTGCAGGCATCCGCCGCATTGATTCCCAACAAGGATTTGAAGGCCAAGTTCAAGGAGATCCAGGAGCAGCAGGGCTTTTTCACATTGAATGCCTTTGCGGTCGCCGGAATGGAGGCAGCCTATCGCGGCGGGGAGCAATGGCTTGAAGAGCTATTAGCTTATCTGGATGAGAATATGAAAATAGCTACAGACTTCATGGCAGAACACCTGCCTGCACTCAAGCCGATGAAGCTGATGCCACTTACCTTTTATGGATCGACTGCCGCGAACTTGTTGAGTGACGAGGAGATAAAGGATACGCTGCTCAATAAAGGCAAGCTTGGACTTGAACCTGGAACGAAGTACGGTGAAGGCGGAGAAGGCTTTGTACGGATGAATCTCGCATGTCCGCGCGAAACGTTGAATGATGGACTGGAAAGGCTGAAAAAGGCATTCAGTTAGACTTTTAGAAAACAAAAATGGAGCCGTCCCATTCGGGCAGGCTCCATTTTTATGCGCTCACTTCCAGCGCTTCGTAATATGGCTGCAATGAGTAATGGATGATGGTATCCATAAATGGATGAAGGTTTTGCGGAATCAGCTTTCGTGCATAATTCCATGCATTTTCTTCAATATTGAGGGCGATACCCTTCCGCGTGAAGTCATGATTGGTTTCGTTCATCTTCTGAACTAATTCCGCAAGTTCGCGGTCCTCGGCATGGCCAATTTCATGTGCAAAGACGACCTCAAGATAGTCCTCAAAGTGATCTAATGACTTAAAGAGCTGCAGGCATTGAGCCTTGATCTCTTCAATATATAAAGTAATTGTATGAGTCCCAAAATTATATTTTCCGCCCGCAAACCGGTCTCCGGGGAAAAAATCCTCAAGTTCAACTTGAACACTGCTGCCAGATCGAACTAGAATTGTTTCGACAATATTCTCTATCTGTAAGTTCTTCAATTTATACCCCTACTCTTGATTTTAGAATATAAATTGTATTATAACGCTTTTGTAAAATAATTAAAACATGACTTTTACCCCGGTTTTTAATGCGTTAAACCTTTTTTGGAACAATATAATTGCCTGATTCCGCGAAAATGGAGGTTTATCCCCTGAGTCTGTGCTTGATTCCGCGAAAAAGGAAGATAATCCCGCGAAATCTTTGCTTAATTCCGCGAAAAACAAACGGAATTCCGCGAAATTCCATCATAATTCCGCGAACTGGAAATTCCGCGCGTTTTTTTCCAGTTATATTTGTATCCAAAAAAGAACAGCCAATAAATCAGCTGTTCTCCTTTGTATCATTCATTTGTTTCATGATTGCCTGCTCGTGTTCCTTTGCTTTCTGTGCTTCCCTTTTGGAAACTTTGATGATGTATCTCATCGTCAGGATCGCTCCAATCAGGAAAACGAGTGAAGTGATCGCGGCTGGTATATATTCAGACTTGTCTTCTGGAAAATATAAAAACAATGAGATGACAAACCACTTACTCATTCTCATCTTCCTTTCTTAAGCTCTCAAAACATTATATCAAGCTTTACGAATCCGTCCAACAAGATGCCATCGCCTATTTCAATACATTGATTTTCTTGATGACGACCTCTGGCTTGTCCCCAGCACCTGTTGGAGCAGCGGCAATTTTATCAACAACATCCATTCCCTCGACAACCTGGCCGAAGACGGTATGTCCGCCATCAAGATGTGGTGTCCCGCCATTTTCATACATTTTCAGCACTTCTTCGGGGTAGCCTGCCTGCTTCATCTTCTCTGGCAAACTAGCATCAAGCTCTTTATTCTGGACGATGAAGAACTGGCTGCCATTCGTGTTCGGTCCTGAATTAGCCATCGACAGTGCTCCGCGGATGTTGAAAAGCTCCCGTGAAAATTCATCTTCAAACGGACCGCCGTAAATACTTTCGCCGCCCATTCCAGTTCCTTCAGGGTCGCCGCCTTGAATCATGAACCCATCAATAACCCGGTGGAAGATGACTCCTTCATAATAGCCCTCTTCGCTGTGCTTGATAAAATTCTCAACTGCCTTTGGAGCCTGCTCAGGGAAAAGCTTGATTTTAACAGTCCCCATTGAAGTAACCATTTCCACAAGTCTTTCATTATCCTGGACTTCGGCTGTCGCTTGAGGGTAATCAAGATCTTCCTCGGCCTCGCCAGCTTGTCCACCATTAGTCGTTTCTTCCTTCTGCTTGTCTGCTTCCTGCTTCTCATCAGCCGTTCCGCAGCCTGCAAGTACAACCATCATTGCAAATAAAATTGAGATTATTTTTTTAGTCATTGTATGTATCCCTCCTATTAGACACTTTAAACGATTACAAAATGTTTTGCATCTGTCTTTTTTGCTATAATAAAAGAAATTAACTCGAACCCGAAAGGAGCTCCAACATGGCAGAATTGAACATTGGCGATCAGGTAACCGCCATTTATAAGACCGGCAAATACATAGGCGAAATCACGGAACGCAGGCCACAGCACTACCTTGTCCGAGTATTGGCTGTCGCAAAACACCCGATGCAGGGCGACCTCCATAACCCAAAGGATGCGGCAGTTGGCTTTTTCCATGAAAGAAAAGCACTTTCCTACCGCGAACAAGCAAACATTCCGGAAAAAATGGTCAAGCCATTCGATGGGGACATCCCTGAGTACACCCAGTCATTGAAAGAAGCCACCAGCAAGCTTCGTGCCGAACTGCAAGGCGACGATTCTGCCTGGGCACAGCAAAGCCTGAGAAATTTAGAGTCACTGGAAAAGGACTATTTTAAAAATTAGAAATAAAGACTAACAACGCCAAAAGCCAGATTGTATTATCCAATCTGGCTTTTTATGCGAATTTATTGAGCAGTTTGGAAAAATCGACCATGTCCCCAATTGTTGCAGGTTCTGGTTTTTGAAGATATTGTTTATCTTTCTCCACGAGCTTGTAAATATGGTAGGTCGTCAAAGCATCATCGAGCGCGCGGTGATGTTTTCCTGTCCCTTCTCTTCCATACTCCTGAACGGCCTTCCATAGACCCGTCTGATTCTGGTCGCCAAAGAAACGCTTATACTCCATCGATAGATCGATCTGCTTCCCTGGCAGCGGAAAAGCGACAGAAGCCTGCTGGCAATTTTGCTGCAATACCTTCATGTCCATATTGCCCCAGGTGACAATCTGGCAATTCTTGTTTCCACCCATTGACTTAAGCTTATCTACCAAAGCCTTGAACATGATACCTGAATTCACCTGCTCCTGAGAGATGTTCAGGAAAGAACGGCAGCGTTCTGTCAAAATTGGAAAAGCCAGCGGCCGTACATAGGAAGAAAATTGTTCCACCACCTTGCCGCCCTCGACGAGAACTGCGCCAGCTTCAATGATTTCCGGGTAAAAGCCCCTTCTCCTGCTGTTGCGGTCAGGCATCGTAAACTCAAAATCAATAAATAATGTTGTCCTTTCTTTTTCGCTCATGCTTCCCCAACTTTCTGAAAAGCCAGTAGTTGTATGTAACCAGTATATGCTTTTCGGTCGATTATTTTTTCTATTATATCACGTTTCTTGATAAATTTTTAAATTTTCTGCAATTTAGACTTTACATTTTTTTGAACGGAAGGTAAATCAGAAAAAGAAGTGAAAAATTGCTCTTTCGTTCCGATAGTATGTTGAATAATAAAAAATACTTTGAGGCAGAAAGGAATTACCGTGAGGATTATAGCAGGCTATCTTTTGATTTTACTATTGATTCCAGCGTTTATCGCAGTTGTCATATTAACTTATACCGAAGCAGGCAATGCCGTCAGCTTCAGCGATACTCTTGATGAAAAGATCGATCTTTCAGAGACGAAACTTTCTCAAACCAGTTTAATCCTTGCCAATAACGGTGAGGTCATCACCGAGATTTATCGACCGATGAACAGGAGCTATGCTGCGGGGCATGAAATCCCTGATTTTATAAAAGATGTGTTTATTGTTTCTGAAGACCGTAATTTTGAAAAGCATCCTGGCTTTGACCTGCCGGCTATCGGCCGCGCTCTGGCAATCAATATTCACTCTGACGACATTGAACAGGGTGCGAGCACCATTACCCAGCAACTGGCACGGAATCAATACTTAAACCATCACAAATCTTATAATCGCAAGCTGAGCGAAGTTTTATATGCATACCAGCTGGAGAAGTCTTTTTCAAAGGCAGAAATTCTCGAGCAGTATTTGAATGCGATTTATTTCCACAATAATGCTTATGGAATTAAGACTGCGGCGGATCTTTATTTTAGAAAAACGCCTGCAAAATTAACAGAAGCAGAACAGGCATTTCTCGCTGCCATACCTAATAATCCGTCCTATTATGACCCAATCAACCATTTTGAACGAACAAAGAAGCGCCAGGAACAGCTGATTGACCGGATGGCCCAACATGGAAAAATCAAACCTGAAGCTGCTGAAAAGTTTAAAAAGGAACCAATCACCCTGAAAGTCGATTCCCGGAAAAATTCATATCCTGATTATTCTTCCTTTGCATTACATGAACTGAGAGAACTGATTTCTGAACAGGAGAGTTTCGATAGCATTGATGATTTAACCGCTAGAATTGAGGAGTTGCTTCGTTCAGGGGTGACCATCCATACAAATCTTGATATTGGTATGCAAAAACGGGCAGTCCAGGCAGTCACAGATCATCTGCCAGACGCAAAGGTGCAGGGAGCTGCCACGGTGATCAACCATGAGACTGGGCAGATTGTCGCTATTTCAGGTGGAAAGGGTTATAAGACCGGCGACTTCAATCGTGCTACCAGGCTTTTCGCCAGCCGGGATCGTCAATCAAGCCATTGCTTGTTTATGCCCCATACTTTGAAAGGTTTGATGCAAACCGGGATTCTCGAGTTAACGCAGGTCCCCTTTGCATCAGAGGATATTGTCCGAAAAACTACGGAGGTTCCAATTATGGCATGGTTACACTGGAAAGGGCGTTCATTAACTCCTACAACACACCTGCCGTGAGAATTTTACAGCAAGTTGGCGCAGACGAAGCATTCGGCGACCTTAAAGCATTCAAATTTGGAAAAGTTACAGAGCAAGACCATGTGCTGGCGGCAGCAGTCGGCGGGTTCACAACTGGAATGAGCCCGCTTGAAATGACATCAGCTTATACCGTCTTCAGCAATAAAGGGCTTTTCCTAAAGCCAAGGGCAATCTCGAAGGTAACAGGTTTTAACGGAGAAGTACTTTATAAATGGAAAGACGAACCTGTCCAGGTCTGGAATCCCAGCACCGCCGAAAAAGTTAGAAGACTCCTGCAGAAGACTGTAACTTCAGGAACAGCACGAAAAGTGGCGGGTGCCGGCCAGGGTGCTGGAGGGAAGACCGGAACGACCAATGACTTCAGAGATTTCTGGTTCATAGGCTTCAATGGGCCGCTGACTGCAGGCGTGTGGGTGGGCAAAGACAAGCCAGAGAGCATGGAAAATATCAATCATCAGTCGCCACATCTTTTAATCTGGAGCGACATCGTAAAAAATAGACCGGGCAGAGTTTCCGCCCGGTTCCATTGGGTTTATTATTTTTGACCGTCATCACCCTTATGACGGACACTTTTCCCTGCTTCTCGCTCATTTCTGTCCGTCATCACCGTTATGACGGACACTTTTTCTTGCTTCTCGCCCATTTTTGTCCGTCATTGTCCTTATGACGGACACTTTTTCTTTCTTCTCATCCATTTTTGTCCGTCATCACCCTTATGACGGACACTTTTTCTTGCTTCTCGCCCATTTTTGTCCGTCATCGCCCTTATGACTAGAGCGACTACAGGTAAGCTACTCTGGGTGTATAAAAACTGTTTCCACCAATTAACATCGGCACTTAAATAGGCAAGCTTGCAATAAGGCTGTTATACACTTTTACCGCAAGATAAATGATGCCAAGGACAAGCGTACTCCAGAGAATGACCTGGAAGAACACGATTCCGATCAATCCAGCCATTGTGAGCTTGGGGCTTATTTTATAGACAAAATAAATGAAATATACCATTGTTGCAACAGCGAAAATAGCCATTATTCCGATAAAGGTGCAGAAACTGAGCAAGGATAATACGCTGCCCACAAAATAAATCGTTGCGCCATGGCGAATCAGATACAGGCTCTCCCTTCATGATCCTTCGAGAAAAACAAGAGGCTGACCTCGTTTATCGTATCGGCAATAAGCTTCATGGCCGCAAACACCATGAAATACACCACCATCAGTAAAGCCAGCAGTGATAATTTAATCCCCGTGTCAGAAAAGAATTCAAGCATTCCATCATATATCCCTGCATTTTTCAGGATGGAGACCAACTCGATTTCCGTGCGCACAGATAATGATAAACTAAACATAATGATGGACAGCAGCGGGAAGTAGCTTGTTAAATATGGGTTCCTCATAGGACACTTCACTCAATTCTTTCATTTCCTACTAAGTATTATGAAAGAAATCCTACAGACCGGCAACAAAAAGAAAAAAAGCCCCTTTTCAGGAACTTTAATTTTTTTGAAACCTTTTTAGCACCTCGTCCGTATGAACAGTTTGGCGTTATTGTGGCACAATCCGGACGTATTCTCTTGAACCGAATGGTACATATTTGGCAGTTTCAACCTCGTCCAACTCTGTCTGCTGGACTTTCAGCACCCCAGGTCCTTGCTTTGACAACCCTTTGTCATCCCTGTTATCAAGAAACATGAACCCCGAAAATAAACTAAGGAATATCCCAATGCATACAATCAGCTTTCGGGCCATGGCTTATCCCCCCTATTCACTATTAGTATGCAGAAAGAACGACATTTTTATTCAAGGTTTGACAAAAGCCTTAATAATCAAGGTCGATGACATGCATCTGCAACTTTTTTACGATATAATTTTTACATCAGTGAGTTGGGGGCATGAACTTGATTAAATTGGCAAAAAATATAATGTTAAGCCATGTATTTGGAATTAAATAAGGAGGTATTATCACTTGTCTTTACTTCACCTTGCAGTTTTATCACCGCTTTTACTCGCGATATTAATTCCATTTTTACATAAGTATTTCAAGAACATCCATACAGGCTGGTTTCTTTTGCCGCTGCCAGCCGTGCTGTTTGCCTATTTCTTGCAATTCATCAGCACGACAAGCCATGGCGGGACTGTTATGGAAACTGTTCCTTGGATCTCTTCTCTTGGGATTGATTTCACGCTAAAAGTTGACGGACTTGGGCTTTTATTCGCCCTGCTGATCACCGGAATCGGCGCATTGGTTGTGCTGTATTCGATTTATTATTTAAATCCGGACAAGGAAAGGCTGAATACTTTCTATGTCTATCTGCTTTTGTTCATGGGTGCGATGCTCGGAGTCGTTTTATCCGACAACCTGATTGTTCTTTATACCTTCTGGGAGTTGACCAGCTTTTCGTCATTCTTGCTGATTGGATATTGGAACCATCGTGAGCGTTCCCGCTATGGGGCCCAAAAGTCAATGCTTATCACTGTTTTCGGGGGATTATCCATGCTCGGCGGAATCCTGATGCTCTATATCATTACAGGGACCTTCAGCATTACTGAAACAATCCAAATGTCCAACGAAGTTGTAAACCATCCATTATTTACGGCGACACTGATTTTGTTCTTGCTCGGGGCTTTTACAAAGTCAGCTCAGTTTCCATTCCACATCTGGCTGCCTGACGCGATGGAAGCACCTACGCCTGTCAGTGCGTACCTGCACTCTGCAACGATGGTAAAAGCGGGTATCTATCTTGTTGCCCGTATGACGCCAGTGTTCGCACATTCAGGCACATGGGTTTGGCTCGTTGCCGGAGTTGGGTACTCACGCTATTCTGGGGTTCTTTCTCAGCTGTAAAACAAACCGATTTAAAAGCGATCCTCGCTTTTTCAACTGTCAGCCAGCTGGGAATGATCATGTCACTTCTTGGAGCAGGTGCAGCAGCACTTCATTATGGCACGATAGAAGACGGCTATTATATTGTTGCGGTCACTGCCGCGGTCTTCCACCTGATCAACCATGCGACATTCAAGGGAAGTTTGTTCATGGTGACAGGGATTATTGACCACGAAACGGGGACAAGGGATATTCGCAAGCTTGGCGGTTTGATGAATTTCATGCCAATCACATTTACACTTGCTATCATCGGAACATTTTCAATGGCTGGAATTCCGCCATTCAATGGATTCCTGAGCAAGGAGATGTTCTTCACCGGCATGCTGCGCGTTGCGGAAATGGATATTTTCAATATGGACACATGGGGCATACTGTTCCCTATCATTGCCTGGTCAGCAAGTGTTTTCACATTCCTTTATAGTATGATGTATGTATTCAAGACCTTCTCAGGCAAGTACCAGCCTGAGAAATTGGAAAAGAAACCACATGAGGCACCGATCGGTATGCTGATTTCACCGGTTATTCTTGCGTCGCTTGTCATCATTTTCGGTATCTTTCCAAATGTACTGTCACATAACATCATCTCGCCTGCAATGGGGGCCATTCTTCCATCGCTGCTTGAAAACGGTGAAGGATTCGATGTCCATATCTCTCATTGGCACGGGCCAACAGCTGAACTGTTCATGACAATCGGCGTTATTACATTCGGGTTGCTGCTCTACAAGTTCATGCCTAAATGGGCAGGGATTTATAGCAAGCTTCCTTCACGCATGTCATTCAACCGTTTCTATGACCGCGGACTGGAACTTATTGAGATAGCGTCTAAAAATATTACGAAGTCTTATATGACGGGTTTTATCCGGACGTATCTCGTTTATATTTTTTCATTCTTTATTTTGGCTCTTGCTTCGACACTCATTTTCAAAAACGCATTCAAACTGGATTTGAGCGATGTTGCACCAATCCGCTTTTTTGAAGTCGTGCTCGTGTTGATCATGGCCGTATCAGCGATTACAATCTTGTTTGCCAAATCAAGGCTGACTTCTATCATCCTCCTTGGCGCTGTTGGCTATACGGTAGCTCTGTTCTTCGTACTATTCAGAGCGCCTGACCTGGCACTGACACAGCTGGTCATTGAAACTGTATCTGTAGCACTGTTCCTTCTGGCGTTTTATCACCTGCCGCAAATCAGGAGAGATGAGGAGCGTATCCGCTTTAGGGCTACAAACGCGCTGATTTCTATTGGCGTAGGGGCAATTGTGACGATGATCGCCTTATCTGCTCACAGCAATAAGATGTTTAGCTCAATTTCAGAGTATTATGTTGAAAATACTTATAAAAAAGCTGGCGGTGAAAATATGGTCAACGTTATCCTCGTTGATTTCCGCGGCTTCGATACAATGTTTGAAATTGCCGTTCTTGGCATTGCTGCCCTTGGTATTTTTGCGATGATCAAGCTTCGGCTGACAAGGGGGAGAGAATTGGATGAAAACAAATGATGTCATACTCCAGACTGTTACAAAGTTCGTCCTGTTCGTCATCATCCTGTTTTCGATCCATCTGTTTTTCGCAGGCCACTACTATCCGGGCGGTGGATTCATCGGCGGATTGATGACCTCTGGAGCGATTGTATTGCTTTTGCTGGCATTCGATATCAAGACAGTCAAAATGATTTTGCCGTTTGATTATATTAAAGTTGTCGCTGTCGGTCTGCTCATTGCGATCGGAACAGGTGCTGGTGCGTTATTTTTCAATATGCCGTTCCTGACACATGCATATACTTACGCTTATTTGCCGCTCCTTGGCAAGACATCTTTGCATACAGCGGTTTTGTTTGATACAGGGGTCTTCCTTGTCGTCATTGGTGTGACAATGACCATTATTCAAACGATTGGAGAGAGCGAATAATGGAAATCTTAATGGCTTTTCTAATTGGCATTTTATTTATGACAGCCACTTACCTCATGCTTTCAAAAAGCTTGCTCAGGATCATTATCGGGACAGGGCTGTTAAGTCACGGTGCCCACCTTCTCCTCCTGACAATGGGAGGATTAAAAAGAGGTGCAGCCCCGCTCCTGGGTGAAAATGCCCCATCCTATGCCGATCCGCTGCCACAGGCATTGATCCTGACAGCGATTGTCATCAGCTTTGGTGTTACAGCATTCTTCCTGGTTGTGGCCTACCGCGCCTACCAGGAGCTTGGAACCGATAATATGGATCGCTTGAGAGGAAAGGAAGGACATGAATAATCTAATCATATTACCCATCTTGATTCCTCTGATTACAGGGGTTGTACTTATTTTTTTCACAAAGAACATCATGGCACAGCGATGGATTTCAGCAATAAGCGGACTGCTCACGATTATTGCTTCCTTCATGCTGGCAAACCATGTTTATCGGAATGGCATCCAGACGATGGATCTCAGTAACTGGGAAGCACCATACGGCATCACACTCGTATCGGATATGCTTTCTGCCCTGCTTGTATTGACGACAAGTATCATGCTTTTGCGGCATTGTTTTACTCCTTCAAATCAATAGGAGAAGCTCGTGAAAGATTTTTCTATTACCCAGTCGTCAACTTCTTGATCGTCGGAGTTAATGGAGCCTTTACGACGGGCGATATTTTCAACTTGTTTGTATTTTTCGAAGTGATGCTGATGTCTTCGTATGTATTGATAGTATTGGGCGGGACGAAAATACAGCTCCGCGAATCGATTAAATACATACTCGTGAACGTTATTTCATCCGCCTTGTTCGTTATCGCTGTCGCCTATTTGTATTCTGTGGTAGGGACGCTGAATATGGCACATATCTCGGTGAGACTAAGCGAAGTTGGGAATGCAGGGATCATCACGGTGATTGCCGTATTGTTCTTGATTGTATTCGGACTGAAAGGCGCGATTTTCCCGCTTTATTTCTGGCTGCCAGGTTCGTATTATGCACCGCCAGCTCCAGTAATGGCCCTGTTCGGTGCACTTTTGACCAAGGTTGGCGTGTACTCGATCACCAGGACATACACATTGTTCTTTTACCATGATGTCGGCTATACGCATCAATTGCTGCAAATCCTCGCTGTCATGACAATCATTGCCGGAGTCATCGGGGCACTGGCTTATACCGATATCAAAAAAATCATTATCTATAACATCATCGTTGCAGTCGGTGTCATCTTATTCGGGGTATCTGTCCTGACACCTGAATCTCTCACTGGATCTGTCTTTTACCTGATGCACGACATGAACATCAAAGCCGCATTATTCCTGTTGATTGGGATTATCGTCGTGATTACCGGAACAAGCGACCTTGAGAAAATCAGCGGTCTGATCAACAGATACCCTGCACTTGGGTGGACATTCTTCATTGCTACAGCCGCACTTGCCGGCATTCCGCCGCTTAGCGGTTTCGCAGGCAAACTGATGATTGTGCGCTCTGGATTTGAAACTGAGAACTATGTTGGTGCTTTCGTGGTACTGATGTCGAGCTTGCTAGTTCTGTTTTCAGTCATGAGGATTTTTATCAGAGGCTTCTGGGGAACACCAATACCCTATAAGAATGAAGAAAGAGCTCCTGTAAAATGGCTGCTCGTTGCACCTGCAATTCTGACTGTGTTCGCTGTGTTATACGGCTTCGGAACTGAGGCTATTTATCCGGTTATTTCAACAGCCGCCGAAACGCTTGCCAATCCGGAAATCTACATCAATGCTGTTTTGAAGGAGTGATGAGCCATGGCTTTTCAAATCTTGCTGAATTTTATACTGGCCTTTGTCTGGATGTTCCTTAAGACATCCTACTCCCCGGCCTCCTTTTTTGTCGGGTATTTCTTCGGCCTGCTCATCATTTATATTTTCAGGCGGTTCTTCACTTCCCGCTTCTATTTACTGAGGGTAGTGGCCGTGTTGAACTTGATTTATATTTTTACTTTGGAACTGATTCTTTCGAATATAGCAGTTATAAAGGCTGTACTTAGGCCAAAACTTAATATCAAGCCTGGCATTTTCGCATTTCCGACAGAATTGACGGAAGACTGGGAGATTACGATGCTTTCAATCCTGGTCACTTTGACGCCTGGTACACTTGTCGTTGATGTTTCATCTGACAACAAAGTTTTATATATCCATGCCATGGATATGAATAATGCGGAAGAAGCGATCCAAAGTATCAAAAATACCTTTGAAAAAGCGATTATGGAGGTGAGCCGATAATGTTTGAAGCGATTTTGTGGATTTCAGTTACCTTCATATCACTTGCGATGATCGGCCTAATTTATCGAGTGATTAAGGGGCCTACCGTAGCAGATCGGGTAGTTGCCCTTGACGCCATCGGCATCAGCCTTGTTTCTGTGATTGCTCTAGTATCAATTGTTCTGGAAACCAGTGCTTTTCTTGATATCATCTTATTGATCGGTATCCTAGCATTCATCGGAACAGTTGCCTTTTCTAAATTCCTTGAGAAGGGAGTAATCATGGAATATGACAGAAATAGAAATCGTTAAGTTTTTTGCAGGCTTGTTCATCCTGCTCGGTGCCTTCCTAAATCTTGTGACTGCTTTCGGGCTGATCAGGCTTCCAGATGTTTATACAAGGAACCATGCAGCATCGAAAAGTGCCACTATGGGAGTCATGCTCGTATTGCTCGGTACCTTTCTTTACTTCTGGTTGATTGAACATCATTTCAATTCCCGTTTATTGCTGGGAGTTCTGTTCATCTTCCTCACCTCTCCTGTTGCTGGACATCTGATTGCAAGGGCCGCCTATAACAGCGGGGCTAAGCTGTCGGACCGTACTGTCCAGGACGACCTTGCAAAAGCACGGAAAAAGATGAAAGCTGAAGGACATCTGAAATAAAGTTTATGAACAGCCATCAGGTATATCCACCTGATGGCTTTTTTTGTCCATGAAAGGCATTCTTCAAGTATGAAACACACAGGCAGGAGCGCAAGAAGTTAGTCAAAGATGAAATGAAAATTTACGGTTTGGCTGCAAGGATGGACTTCCCTGTACTTTGCTCACTCCGTAATAAACTTCTTAAGATGACACCTGGTTCATACCATAATGCAAAGCTGAGACGGGTGGTTGAACTTGAAGAAGATATGGATGCATTGTAACAGGAATGACTTTTGACACCTTTCCTTGATTTCCCGTGAAAGCTGTCTAAACTTGAGCTGACTTCTGACAGCTTTGCTCCTTCATCTCCCAACCTGTTACAATCACCACCTTTTTTTGACAGCTTTTCTCCTCCCCCTCCAAACCTGTCACAATTACAACCGGACATCGCCGACTTAGGCACAATTCCTTTCCAAGCCTGTCCAAAAGCAAAACCAGCCAAAATTGGCTGGTTCATTTTTTGCGTTTTATGACAGCTATCGTACATCTTGAAATGCACACAAGCTTTTCTTCTTCATCGGTAATTTTTATATCCCAAACCATAGTTGTTTTTCCCTGGTGGAGAACAGTGCCGACAGCGGTAACCTGTCCGTCCTTTTTTGCCCTTATATGGTTCGCGTTGATTTCAAGGCCGACCACCACTTCGTTTTCCTTATCGACTAGTTCGAATGCTCCTACGCTGGCGACCGTTTCTGCCAGGGCTACAGAGGCACCACCATGCAGCAGGCCAAATGGCTGCCTTGTACGGTCATCGACAGGCATTGTAGCCACAACCTTTCCTTTTTCCAGTTCTGTTATTTCTATTCCCAGTGAGCCAAGCAGTGTGTTATTAAGTTCCAATGTTATTACCTCCTAATATTTAGCAAACAAATTATGGTGAAATCAAGGAAAAACTAATATTGTCCTCCGAAAAAGGACGCATCATTCAAATGAGGTGATCCATATGAACCGAGTTCGTGAAGGTATGATTCCTGCGGTGTTAGGAACAGCTGTTACAGCAGCTGGGTACGCTATGAAACAAAATCGCAAAATTGATAAAATGGTGGCCAACACCATATTCGGTTTCGGATTGGCGCATATTGTCCTTGGGGCAATTGATTTGGTCGAACACCGGAATGAATTTTAGTCCAGAAAGCTTATCATAACATTCCTCTACAAAAAAGTGTTTCTATAGGAAGGCGGCTATTTTTGCTGCCTTTCCTGAAGAATCACTTCTTCTGTCCCAATCGCAGCCCTTATTTTTCTCCGGCGGTACACGAATATGATACTGATCATCGCTATAGCAGGGGCTACCAGCCAAAATTCTTTATTGTACTTCATGACTATCTCCATTTTATCTCCAAATAGATAGCCTAGCAGAAAAATGATTGATACCCAAACGAATGCACCACTATAGGCAAATAGTGCAAAGGTTTTAAACGGTAGTCTACTGAAGCCGTACAGCAATGGCACCAAATATCGGACTCCTGGAGCAAAACAGCTCAACGACAATGAAAATGCATGGTACTTCTCCATCAGCTTCATTGCAGATTCAATTGAATTCGCGAACCGTTTCTTTTTCCCCAATAACCGAAGCAGCCTTGTCCCTATCACTCTCCCCAATAGATAGCTGGAGGTAAAAGCAGCGGAAATCCCCAAGTATGTAACCAAAAATGCAGGGAAAGGGTTCAATGACCCTTTAGCTGAAGCAAGGCCTACTGTCATCAGGATTACCTCATTGGGAACAGGAATGACGAAAACCCCGAACCATAACCATAAAAATAAACCCAAATAGCCATTATCTTCAATAATATTGATAACCAGCTCCAGATCCATGGGTCTCCCCCCTTTATCCCGCCTTGGTCCGATTCTATTTCACAATAGAAGTTAATATGTATAACAATTCTCCTTTCTTCCTTATTTACCCTCTTTTTTTCCTTTTTGAACTGTTTTTAGCTTTTCCCACTCTCATACTTATGGATTTATGTTCATACATTGAAAAAGGTCTAATACTTACCCATTAGGAAGGGGTACTACTTATGCATTGTTTATTTTTTCATAATAATAGGCTGGCTGATAATGTTGGGACTAATCTAGCTCGTCCATATCCGGAAGTAAATGCAACACTGTTCAGAACCTCAGCTGATAAAGCAATCACATTAATGAAAGACGCTAACCTTGTGATGACTAAAATAACTTCTTCCACTTCTTTTTCCAATGAATTGATGGCAGCCGCCCAGCAATCCGACCAAAAGGAAGTAGAAAGAATGATCCAATCAACCGGGATTAAGAAGAAACCAAAAATCACGTATAACCCGGATGGAATCACAATGAACTTCGTGGATTATGCAGGAGACAAAGAATGCTGCCATATCATCACACAGCTTAGGTGGGTATAGAGAACCACTAGGTCTGGAAAATTTTTGAACTTAGTTTTAAACTTTATTATTTTATAAAAAAAAGCCGCTGTTTGAAAACAGCGGCAATGTAATACTTTTTACATTTAATAATAAAACGGATATCCACCATATCCGTATCCATAGCCGTAAGGCGGGAAACCGCCGTAACCGTAGCCATATGGACGTGGATATAATAATGCGCTGCCTAAAAGGCCTCCCAGTACTCCTCCAACAAACGGACCTCCAAAGCCAAAACCAAATGGACGTCTGCCACCATAGTATGGTCTTCTTCTATACATCAAGCTACCTCCCTCATATATCTGCCTTCATTACTTCATATGCAAAGAGGGAGGGTGTTGAATGGGCGTTTGTCCATTAGACTAGAAAAAAAAGCCTAGTCCCAGGTCATCCGCTGTTCCTTCCATGGGTTCCCATACATATGATACCCATTTTCTTCCCAGAAACCAGGCCGGTTTTCAGAGGAGAATTCAATCCCTCTGACCCATTTCGCGCTCTTCCAGAAGTATAGATGTGGAATGACAGCTCTCAATGGATAGCCGTGTTCAGGGGTAAGCTCCTCCCCGTTATGGGAATGGGCTAGCAGACTTGTCTCCTTAAGGAAATCCTCAATCGGCAGATTAGTCGTCCAATTTTCCTCGGCATGTAGAATGACATATTTGGCTGATTCCTTTGGATAGGTGAGCCGGGCTAGTTCCTGAGTGGATATCCCCTCCCAGACATTGTCGAGCTTCGACCATCCCGTCACACAGTGGATGTCATTGCCGGAGGTCGTTTGCGGCAAAGCCATTAGATCTTTATATCGTAAAATCACTTCTTTTTCTACAAGACCGAAAATCTTCAAATCCCAGTCATCTAGGGTCTTATAATATGGCACATTGCCATAATGCAGGACAGGAAAAGAGGTCGTAACATTTTGGTTCGGCGGGACTCTGTCCAATGGGCCCTTTTTACGCGCTTTCCCGAAATACATGATTGATCACCCCTTTTTATTATCCTACCGAATTTCAATTTTAAAATAAACAAAGCCGCCCTGCCCAAAGAGCAAGACGGCTATAGTTTTTCCGAACTTATAAAACCATCGCGGCGATCCAGCCGAAAATGATTAACGGAATATTATAGTGAACGAATGTAGGAACAACGGTGTCCCAGATGTGATTGTGCTGAGTATCAGCATTCAAACCAGCTGTCGGTCCAAGTGTACTGTCAGATGCAGGTGATCCTGCGTCACCAAGTGCAGCAGCCGTTCCAACAATCGCAATCGTCGCCATCGGGCTGAACCCAAGTTGAAGGCTGAGCGGTACAAATATCGTGGCAATGATTGGAATCGTCGAGAAAGAAGAACCGATTCCCATTGTGACCAGGAGTCCAACAACAAGCATTGCCAGCGCGCCAAGTGCTTTATTATTGCCAATTGCATCAGCTGCCTGCGCTACAAGCGTTTCAACGTCTCCAGTTTCTTTCAGAACATCAGCGAAACCGAATGCAGCAAGCATGACGAAGCCGATGAACGCCATCATCTTCATGCCTTCAGTTAATAGATTATCAGCTTCACGCCACTTGATCGCTCCGCTCACGTACACGACCAGAATCCCTGCCAGCGCACCGATAATCATTGAACCGAAATAAAGCTGGGCAGCAAGCGCTGCAACAATGGCAACAACGGAAAACATGATTCCCACTTTGGAGTACTCGCTTTTCTCGACCTGAACCACTTGATAATCCTCGTAGGTTCTAGACTTTCGGTAAGATACGAAAATCGCGATCAACAATCCAACAACAAGTCCTGCTACAGGCAGAAGCATCGCTGTCGGGATATCACCCATATTGATTTCCATTCCGCTGTCAGCCATGTTCGTAGCCAGGATGTCGTGGAAAATCCCGCCGAATCCAACAGGAAGCAATATATAAGGCGCCGTAAGGCCGAATGTCAATACAGAAGCAATTAAGCGACGATCTATTTTCAGCTCGTTGAAGACAATCAACAATGGCGGAATCAAAATCGGAATAAACGCGATGTGGATTGGAATCAAGTTTTGTGAGAAGATCGCCATCATTAAGATCAGGATGACAATAATCGCTTTAGAATACGTCTTAGCTTTCGACTCTCCATTTTTGCCAATCATTCCGACTATCCAGTCAACCATCAGATTGGGCAAACCAGTCTTGGAAATAGCAACAGCGAACCCTCCAAGCAGCGCGTAACTTAGCGCAACTTCGGCACTGCCTCCTAGTCCCCCTGTAAAAACTTCAATGGTCTTCTCTATACTAAGGCCGCCTGTCAGTCCGCCAATCAGTGCTCCAGCAATCAATGCCAACACAACATTGACACGAAGCAAGCTAAGGATCAGCATTGCCAGGACAGCAATAACAACTGCATTCATTATGTGTTCTCCTCTCGGTGTTCTTATATTTTAGTTTATTGCAAAATGCTTTAGTTTGGTAAATTGGTAGAGAATTAAAATGACAAATATTAAATTATCATAGATTTGCTTTTTGTGTCAATAGGTTTGCTGATAGTTTTTGGATTAAGTAAATCAAATATGTTTGAGGGAGCGAATAAATAAAGTTGTGTCACCTGCTATAAGTGAAAATTAAAAACCCCAAAGCCGCTAAGGCTTTGGGGTAACTAAACTCGATTTATTCTTTATCTCCTGTTTCAAACCTTTCAACCAGCAATGCCAGTGTGCGGGCCATGACGCCGGTGGCGCCTGATGGGCCAGGTCGTGTTCTTTGCTTGTAGTTGCTGTTCCGGCGATGTCGAGGTGCACCCATGGAGTGCCTTCTGCAAATTCGCCGATAAACGCTCCGCCCATGATTGCATGGCCTTCTGCGCCTGGGGAATTATTCAGGTCAGCGATTTTGCTGCCGCGGACACGTTCAATGTCGCGCTCGAACAATGGCAGGCGCCAGATTGGCTCTCCAGATTCATATGAAGCCTCCAGCACCTGTTCGAAAAATTCTTCGTTGTTCGTCAAAGCTCCGGATGTATGAAGACCTAGAGCTGTAATGACACCGCCTGTCAGGGTTGCAATATCCACTAGGTAGTTGGCGCATGATGCTTCGCGTAAGTCATTGCATCAGCAAGCACGAGGCGTCCTTCTGCATCTGTGTTCAAAACTTCAATTGTTTTGCTGCTCATTGACGTGATAACGTCATCTGGCTTGAAGGCTGTACCTGAGATCATATTGTCTGTTGATGGAATTACCGCTACGACGTTTTGCTCCGGCTTCAGCTCACCAATGATTTCCATCGCGCCAAGCACCGCTGCTGCACCGCCCATATCGGACTTCATCCCGACGATGCCAGCCTTCGTTTTGATTGAGTAACCGCCAGTGTCAAACGTGACCCCCTTGCCGACAAGGCCAATTACATCCTTCCACTCTTCCTTCCCTTGAAATTTCAGGACGATCATTTTAGGCGGTTGTGAAGAGCCCTGATTGACCGCAAGCAACGCACCCATGCCGAGCTTTTCCATTTCTTCTTTTTCTAAAATTTCTGCTTCAAAATCATATTTCTCTGCCAGCTTTATCGCATATTCAGCCATGTCTGTAGCTGTCAAAAGGTTGCCCGGCGTATTAACTAGTGTACGTGCCGAATTCGTTCCCTTGCCAAAAACGTAGCCAACCTCAACTGCTGCTTCTACTTCGCCTTCTTCGTCTGCGCTGTATACTGTCAGGCTTTCAATTCGCTTTTCAGGCTCGTTTGATTTTTGCTTGTAACCTTCAAACTCATATGTAGCCATCGGTAAGGCTTCTCCTAATGCATGCGCCGCATCATTAAGCTCAACCTTCTCGCTTGTAAAAGTATCTAAAAGTACAGCTGCTTCAGTCCATTTCTCATTCTTCGCCGTCTTGAACAAGCGCCCGAATGCGTCCCTTAATGTTTCGAAACTGTATTCTTTTTCATGTCCAAGGCCGACAAAATATACCTTTCTTGCTCCAATTTTACCGAAAGTATGTATCTTGGAAACTGCTTTTTTCTTAGTTGAAATATCCCCGCTTTTAACGAGTTCCGTCAACTGACCGTTAAAAAGCTGGTCGGCTTCACCAACGGCACCTTCAAGGCCAGACGGTTTGTAGAACAAGCCAATCACCAGGCACTCATGGCTGTTTGAAAAATTAAATTGATCATTCACTTTAAACAAATCCTTCACCCCTACAAATTGATAACTTCATTATATCGAAACCGACAAAATATTTCGACTTCCTAATCTTGCTGATAGGTACATTCTCCTGCTTTAGTCCACTTTCAATCTTCAAGATACAAATATAAAACCGGAAGCTCTGGCAGTCCTGCAACTTCTTCGTATGGCAGCCGGTCGATTTCAGATGGGAATATACTCAGGCACTCTTCGATGAATGGATAAATCTTCTCCAAATCAAGTCCCCAATGGACTGGGCGGTATGTTTGCAAATAGTCATGTGCCGCCTGCATCATCAGCCGGGCTCCCTTCACATTCCCATAGCTGTAGTGGTAAATGGCAACACTCATTTGCAGCAGGCCTTTTAAAAACTGATTGCTCTTATCGCTCATCCATATATCTTCAAGCAAGTCATGGCAGGTATAATAGTCCCCTTCGTTGAATTTAATAAAGAACTCGTAATACTCATCCGGGTAGTCCGTCAATTCCCTCACCTCATTCATGAAGTATTAGAACTATTTTATCAAACGTTCAAAATTAGCTGTAATGTTATAATTAAACTTGGGTATTACTTAAGAAGGCACTTTTTTATAATTAGGGGGAACAGCCATGGAATTATTAACGAATTTCCCATTATGGGCCTCGCTTTCTGCGATATTTTTCGCGCAGTTCGTAAAGGTCCCAATTCAATATATTGCGACGAGGAAAATCGATTGGTCGCTTTTGACAAGCACAGGTGGAATGCCAAGTTCCCACTCCGCTGCGGTAACAGCATTGGCTACCGGTGTGGCGCTCGAAACTGGTTTGAATTCAGCCGTTTTCGCGGTCGCCGCTGTTTTTGCGATTATCACAATGTTTGATGCATCAGGTGTCCGCAGACAGGCAGGAGAGCAGGCCATCGTGTTGAACCAGCTTGTAGCTGATTTCGGCCGATTCGCTCAGGAGGCAAAAGGCTGGCAGGATAAGCCTGAAAAAGAGAAGCAAAAAGAACTGAAGGAATTGCTCGGCCACAAACCGATCGAAGTGTTCTTTGGAGGATTGACAGGTGTAATCTTGACATTGCTGCTCCACTATTTACTTTAAAAGCGGGTGAATCAAATGAGAGTCATTTCCTTATGTCCCAGCAATACTGAAATTATGGAATTCCTTGGACTGACTGATCTCCTTGTTGGAGTCGATGATTTTTCAGACTGGCCAGAAACGGTAAAATCACTGCCCCGGCTCGGTCCAGATTTATCTATCGACCTTGACCTCGTCGAGGAATTGAAGCCAGACCTCGTCCTTGCCTCTTTAAGCGTTCCGGGGATGGAAAAGAATATTGAAGGTTTGGCAGCACGCAATATCCCGCATATTGTATTGAATCCGCAATCTTTGGCGGATATTGAGAATGATTTAATGATAACGGCCAATGCTTGAAGATGCCGGACCGCGGCCAGGTAGCAGCTGCCCAGTTCAGAAGCAGACTTGAGAACATCAAACAAAAAGGTGCCAATGCCTATTGGAGCCCAAAGCTTTACTGGGAATGGTGGCCAAAGCCTGTTTTTACTCCTGGCAGCATTAACTGGCTGACAGAAGTCTCCGAGGCTGCTGGTGGTGAAAATGTTTTTAAAGACGTTGAGCTCGCAAGCGTGCAGACGGACTGGGATGATATAAAGTCACGTAATCCGGATTATATTTGCGTCGCCTGGGTCGGTGTCAGGAAGCAAAAGGTGAAGAAGGAATTGATCAAAAACAGGCCTGGCTGGGAGGAACTTGATGCTGTCAAAAAAGACCGGATCCTGATCCTCGAAGAAGAGCTGTACTGCCGTCCGTCACCACGGCTTCTCGATGGCCTGGAAAAACTGCATCATCTAATCCATAAATAAAGATTTAAAAAGGCACTTTCCACTCAAGGAAAGTGCCTAAAATTTTATGATTTTTTACCGCTTATATACTGCTGGCGGAAAACCTGCATTGATTCGTTCTCATTAAGGGCTTTTAAATCGGCTTCTGACAGCTTGCCATTGCCCATTTCAATGACATAAACTTCCAATGTCTTTTTACCCCACTGTTCGTATACTTCCTTGACCGTATCATAGTAAAGGTCGACCTTATTCCCTTTGATTGCTCCGCCTTTATCGGCAACCACTCCGAATCCATATCCCGGGATGAACAGGATAGTCCCAATCGGGAATACGTTTAAATCAGCCGCGACAGTCGAATATAAGTCACGTTTAACTTTAACACCAGAATAAGTGATTCCATACCCCGGATGCCCTGGATTTTTCCCTGTCGATTCTACACCAGCTGTATACCCTGTCGCTACGATTTTCTTCGTCGGGTATTGTGACCAGTTCAGTGATTCCTCAAGTGTTGGCTGTTTCCCGGCAACCTTTTCACTTGAAGAAATTTTAGTCGTGAAGTCAGATACTTTTTTCAAAAATTTAAAGGCTAGTCCTATGGATTTCTTTTTATGATCAGTACTTGCGTTATCCTCTTGTTGAGTTCCCGCGCTATCAAATACGTATGTAGATACAGTAGAAGCTTCCACTCCCGAAATCGAATGGAATGTAGAAGTTATAGCAGCAAAAAATAAAACTGCCATCGCTGAGCGTCTGGCCACATTTTTAAAATATTCATATAATTTTTCACTCCTCCCAAATCTATTAATTTCCCAACGAAACAAGAAATATTCCAAAAGGAGCAAAAAAGTGCCAAACTACCTATTTACACTTCCATTAAAAGTAAAAACATTACTTATAGTATCCAACAAACATCTGATTTTATGCATTAGAAAAGCGCAAGCGCCTTGGTCAGCCCCGACAAGCGCTGGAGGGCCGACCAATGAAGTCGCTCTTTGACTTCATTGGGCGGACCGAAGCGTCTCGAGGGGCTAGGCGCTGGAGCTAGACACTAATCTAAGTGGATAAATTTATACTTCTTATCCAGCAAAAAACCTCCAAATATTGAAGGTTTTTTGTATCAGAACATTTGATATCCTTTTTTTCGTAAAAGCCTGATGACTATACCCGCTAAAATTGCACCCGCCAGGCCGCTGCTTAGAATCAGAATGTCTGCCATTGCCAATTGTGAAAGCCTCTGTCCAAGATCACTGAAAGCTTCACCACTATTCCTGAAATAGTCGATAAACGGATATTTATCAATAATAAAAATCGCAATTAATGGATAAACAACCGCCATGATCCAGGACATCCTCAGCAGCATATTCAATAAAAATCCAATTCCGAAGAACAGGACAAAAAACAACAACATCGAAATGATCAGTGTGACAACCGTCATCATGTGTAAATCCCCCCATTAAACATCATTTCTAGTTACTGTTTGTCCGTTTTCGAGTCAATGAAATGGTGTGACTTTCACACAGGAGCAAGTTTAGACAAAAGAAAAAACCCCGCATTCTGCGAAGGTCAAAGATGCATTGCCTTATTTTTTTGATTTGCCCGAGCCGCTGCAGCATGTGCACGTTTCTGAACCGCCAAGCAACAGTTGGATATAGCCGTTACCAGAGCAGTATGGACATTCCTTTGAATCATGTGTATGCATTTTCATTTCTGAACCTCTCCTTTTATATTATTGAATTTTCTGATAATATATCAGACATTCTATATTTTTGAAAAGGTTCAAATTTGACCAAAAAACCATATTGAAAACGGATACATCATATATTTTCTTTAATTATCTGTCACTTCCTCAAAATTTCAGAAAATTATAAAAATAATTTATATACACTGTAATGAAACTGTTTTCCTGGATCCAATCCCTCTTCTCCGGGCACAACCTGACCAATGGGTTTACTTAAAAAGTAGTGAAGCAGCAGCGAGGTATCAGGATCTGTTTTTAGTTCGTCAGATGTCATGAATTTTGCATCGTATAACTCACTTTCCTCGACCGCCACCCTTTGATCTGATAATGGAGCCAACAAAAAAACGAGCATATTATCGCTGATGGATTCCCTAATCACCCCAGTACGTAATCCAATGAGCCGTTAACCGTGCATTCCACACCTGTTTCTTCTTTCACTTCCCGGAGGACTGCCTGATCGGCTGTTTCCCCTTCATCTACGAAGCCTGCTGGCAGCGACCAGCTTCCTTTCAAGCCTCCATAGCGCTTTTTGACGACTAGCCAGCGCCCATCATCCGAAATAACAACTCCGGCGACACCAAGCCAGACATTTTCACGTTTCCCCATTCTTTTCCCCATCCAATAGCTAGTTTGTACTAATATTGTACCCTATCGATTGGGTTTCGTCGTGATATCCGACCGCCTTGATGTACTCAACTAGAAAGAAAAAACAGACCCCCTAAGGAGTCTGTTCAAATTATCTATTACAGAACGTTGAATTTACCTTTTTTAAGAACCAATGAAGGACCGCCGATCATGTATAGCGCACGGTTGTCGATCATTTTTTTCATGAAGGAAGCTTTCGTGCCGACCATTTTCTTGCCGAATGCAACTCCGATTGCATCATCTTCACCAAGTGAACATACTGTTCCTTTGATATCAGGAGTGAATGTTTCCAGCTCGGCTTTGCCGTGGACAAGTGCCGCAATATTCCTTGCGCATACTTCACCCTGCTGCATGGCGATTTGTGCAGTCGGAGGATATGGACGATTGATTTCTTCATTGATGATCAATGAGCAGTCGCCGACAATGAATACATCCTCAGAACCTGGCAGGCGAAGGTCTGGCTGCACTTTTACGCGGCCTCGCATTGCTTCGATTCCTGATTTCTCGATAACAGAGTTTCCGCGGACACCTGCTGCCCAAATAACTGTACCAGCTTTGATTTCTTCGACTTCTTCTTCGCCTTTAGCAACGATGATGCCTTCTGGAGTCGCTTCTTTGATTGCTGTGCCGATGCGGAATTCAACACCTTTTTTCTCAAGCTGCGCAACCGCATATTTAACAAGTTCAGGATCAAAACCTGGGAGAACCATTGGTGCCGCTTCGACACAAACGATTTTTACTTTATGGTAATCCACATCATATTCACGGCAAAGTTCAGGAACGCGATTTGTCAGTTCACCAAGGAACTCGATTCCTGTGAAGCCCGCACCGCCAACAACGATTGTCAGGCGCTCATCTTTCTTTTCCGCTTCAGTATTGTAAGTTGCGAATTGATATTCGATATGCTCGCGGATTTGTCTAGCTGAATTGACATTGACGATAGAGAAAGCATACTCTTTCAGACCTTGAATTCCAAAAGTTTCAGGTTCAGCACCAAGGGCAATGACAAGGTAATCATAGACAACGTCACCGTTCTCGAGGATTACACGCTTCTCCTCCAGCTTGATTTCTTCTACAGCTCCCTGGACGATTCAACCTTATGGCGATCGATAACATCACGTACATCATAGCGGACTTTGTCATGGTGCAAAGTTCCTGCTGATGCTTCATGCAGCCATGTAGTTTCATAGTGGTAATCATTTTTGTTAATGAGGACAATGTCAGCCTCGTTTACTCCAACAGCTTTTTGTAAACGGGTAGCTGTCATTAATCCCCCGTATCCTGCTCCTAAGATTACGATTTTTGGCTTTCTCAAAGTGATCACTTCCACCTTTTCAAAATATTTTTTGGGCTAATGGCTCTCTCTATCTGCCGCCATCTTTTTCCGGATAAGTTTGTGATATTATTCACTAAAATGTTCAAAAAAATGTCCTAAAAATGTCACAAAATCTTAACATTGTTGCCTAACATCCATCTTATTCTTTTTGCGCCGCATTTTCAAGCGATTAAGTTAACTTAGAAATATTCAGAAAATAGGCTGATTTCACTATTTTTCAGTATGATAATGGGATTTTGCTATTAAATATATTATTCCACAAGGAATGTTATATTATGATTAGGAGTTTATTTTTACGATTTATGTTATTATAAAAATTGGAGCAATTTTACTACATAGTGAGGGGGATATGGAGTGAAAGAAGATCAAAAAGTTTATGACATCACGATTATCGGCGGGGGGCCTGCTGGTCTGTTCACAGCTTTCTACGGCGGAATGAGACAAGCATCGGTTAAGATTATTGAAAGTTTGCCACAGTTAGGCGGGCAATTATCAGCACTTTATCCTGAAAAGTACATATACGATGTTGCCGGCTTTCCAAAAGTCCGCGCACATGAGCTGATCAACAACCTGAAAGAGCAAATGGCGAAATTCGAGCCTGCTACTGCTCTTGAGCAATCTGTTGAAAAACTTGAAAAACTGGAAGATGGAACAATTAAGCTGACTACAGATAAAGAAGTTCACTATACAAAAACAGTTATCATCACAGCAGGAAACGGAGCATTCCAGCCACGCAGGCTTGAACTTGAAAGCGCTGCCCAATATGAAGGCAAAAACCTGCACTATTTCATCGACGACCTGAACCAGTTCGCTGGCCAAAAGGTTGCGGTATTAGGCGGAGGCGATTCAGCTGTTGACTGGGCATTGATGCTTGAGCCAATCGCTGAACAAGTAACCATCGTCCACCGCCGCGATAAGTTCCGTGCACATGAGCACAGTGTTGAAAACCTGCAAAACTCGAAGGTTGATATCAAGACTCCTTATGTGCCGACAGAACTGATTGGTGATGGCAATGCCATCAGCCAAATTGTTCTTAAGGACGCGAATGGTGAAGACACTGTAACCATTGACGTAGACGCGGTTATCTGCAACTTCGGTTTCGTTTCATCTCTTGGACCAATCAAGGAATGGGGCCTTGAAATCGAAAAGAACTCAATCGTCGTCAACTCAAAAATGGAAACGAATATTCCTGGCGTCTATGCTGCTGGCGATATCTGCACATACGAAGGTAAAGTCAAGCTGATTGCGACAGGATTCGGTGAAGCTCCAACTGCTGTCAACAACGCAAAATCCTACATGGATCCAAAAGCGAAGACACAGCCGCTTCACAGTTCATCGATGTTCAAATAAGAAAAGCAGAAGCGCTTCTCTTTAATGCGAAAAAGCAAGGTCCGCGGACCTTGCTTTTTGTTTTAGCTTAACATTCTTCAGGTGTTCCTTCACGAGTTGCCGTTTTGAAACTTGAACCGCAGCCGCATGATGCGATTGCGTTCGGGTTGTCGATTGTGAAGCCGCCGCCCATTAAAGACTGCTTATAGCTGATTGTTGTGCCATTAAGCACTGGAGCGCTGTCCTTATCAACTAGGATTTTGATGCCGTGCTGCTCCAGCTGAGTGTCGCCTTCTTCCACCTCATGTGCAAAACCCATGCCGTAAGATAGGCCGCTGCAGCCGCCGCCTTTTACAGAAACGCGAAGGTAAGCATCTTCCGTCTCGTTTTGTTTCATCATATCTTTAACCTGCAATGCAGCTTCTTTTGTTAGAATCACAATATTATCCACGATAAAACCTCCTTGATCCCTTTCTTATAAGTATACTCACACTTTTTCCAATCCTCAACCAATCAATCTGAAAAAGAATTATATTCTTATTTTCCCACCAAACACCCATTTAAATTGGTATAATATACCATACTACAATTGGGAAACGGGCAGGTGACGATAATGACTCAAATAGAACCGCTCTATGATAAAAAATATCACTGCGAGATGTGCGAACAATCTTTTACCACCAAAAAAGTGCGTTCCCGCTTTGTGAAAGTCATCCGTTTTGATACGGATTTCGCCCCCATTTATGCCGATGGTTTTGAAAACCCTAATCTATATTATGTCAATGTCTGCCCGAATTGCGGCTACTCTTTTACCGATGATTTCAACACCTATTTTCCTCCGAACGGTAAACAGCTCATCCAGGACAAAATATGCAATCAATGGGCTCAACATAACTATGGAGATAAGCGAACAATCCAGGAAGCTATGAACACTTTCAAACTCGCAGCTTATAGTTCGACTCTAAAAAAAGAAAAGCATATCGTTTCAGCCGGCTTGTACATAAGACTTGCCTGGCTGTATCGTTCAACAGATGTCCACGAACAGGAAATGCGTTTTTTAAAACTCGCCCTGAAGGAATATACTGATTCGTACCGCACCGGAGACTATAAAGGAACTCAAGTATCAGAGCTGCGGCTGATGTACCTGATTGGCGATCTCTCAAGAAGGATTGGCCAAACTCAGGACGCAGTTCGCTTTTATTCAAAAGTAATCGAAAAGCAGAGGCAGTCTGTCGAACCGCAAATCATCCAGCTGGCAAAAGACCGCTGGCAGGAAATGCGAGAAGCTAAAGTCGTTTCGGGCAGCTAAGCTCTACCCTGCTCACATGAAAAAAGGCTGGCCAATGGTTCATACCACGCCAGCCTTTTTCTATATTAAAACATTGGATTTTCGTCCAAATATTGATAGATATTTTCTACTAGTTCTTCGGGAGTATCTCCCACAACCGGGTCCCCGTTTACAAGCGCAAACATGGACTGTGCGCATTTGCCGCAGTAACCAAGGCAGCCGTATTCAATGACGTCAAGGTCAGGATCACGCTCTAGCTCCGCCCTCGCTTTTTGAGAACCGCTTGCCAGATTGCTGATGCAAAATTCAATGATTGGCTTAATCATTTGTTTCACCTCTCTACTGATTTTTAATCGTAACCTTTTTCTAGTAAATCGTCAATTTCCCGGGCTTACGGACATCCATAAAATTGTTGTTATTTTGTCACAATTTCGTTATACTTTTTATGGCGATTGATTGAGCATAAAAATATTGCAGAATAATTTTGAAAATTGTATCCGATTACTAGTTTAGAAAGCGAGCTGGAGAAACATCATTAACTGTCTCTGAAGAGTTAAAAAGGGGAAATTTACATGAAGAATCTCGTTATCCTTGGCGGCGGCTATGGCGGCATGCGCGTCCTTAATAAATTGTTGCCGAATGACCTGCCGGAAGATGTATCAATTACGCTGATTGACCGTGTTCCATACCACTGTTTAAAAACAGAATACTATGCCCTGGCTGCAGGTACGATTTCTGACCAGCATATCCGGGTGGCCTTTCCTGAGCATCCCCGCCTTCAAGTAAAATATGCGGAAGTAACTGCCATCAATCTTGAGGATCAGAAGGTTGAGCTGCAAGGCGATGAGTTCGTTCAATATGACGACCTCATTATCGGTCTAGGCTGTGAAGATAAATATCACAATATCCCAGGTGCAGACAAGTTCACATACAGCATCCAATCAATTGAAAAGTCCCGGGCGACCTACCAGGCACTCAACAACCTGCCAGCAGGTTCATCTGTTTCAATCGTCGGTGCAGGGTTAAGTGGTGTTGAGCTTGCGAGTGAATTGGCTGAAAGCCGCAAAGATTTGAAAATAAAGCTTTTTGACCGTGGCAACCATATCCTCTCTGCCTTCTCTGAACGCCTGAGCACATATGTGGAGAATTGGTTCGACAATCACAATGTTGAAATCATCAACAATGCGAATATCACGGAAGTAGAGAAAAATGTTCTCTATAACCACGATGAGCCTATTGTATGTGACGCGATCGTTTGGACAGCCGGCATCCAGGCGAATCGACTTGTCCGCGAGATGGACGTTGAGAAAGACAGCATGGGCCGTGCAATGGTAACTCCACAACATAATCTGCCAGGCTATGAGAATGTTTTTATAGTCGGAGACTGCGCAAGCCTTCCGCACGCACCAAGTGCACAGCTTGCAGAAGGCCAGGCAGAACAAATCGTCCAGGTTTTACAAAAACGCTGGAAAGGTGAAGAACCGCCTGAATCATTCCCGCCGATCAAGCTGAAAGGCGTCATCGGCTCACTCGGCAAAAAGCATGGCTTCGGCCTTGTCGCCGAACGCCCGATAACAGGCCGCGTCGCACGCTTGCTGAAATCAGGGATTTTGTGGATGTATAAGTATCATAATGGATGATATGTTGAAAACCGGGCGATGGTTGTGCCCGGTTTTTTATTAGTGGGCAGACACAAAATTGGTAAAAATACGTCCAAATTTCCAATTCGCTATAAAAACCAGATTTTCGCTATAAAATCCTGAAAGTCGCTATAATAATTATTTTTTCGCTATAAAATCTTTAAAGTCGCTATAAAAAGAAGTTTTTCGCTATAAAAAGTTTATCGCCCTTAAAGAAGTCGTGAAATCCATACTAAATCTCTGAAAAAAGAAGAAAAGCACCCCATATAGGAATGCTTTTAACAGATTTATACTGGAACGTAACCATATTTCTCTAATTCTGCGTAAATTGTTTTCAATTTCGGATTTCCTTCCCCGACGACCTTGCCTTCGAGCAGGACGACAGGGTAGAACATGTCATCTTCGATTACTTTTTCGGCAAATTCCTTTTTGTCTTCCTCTGATGGAGGATTGTGGATATCGACATAAACAATTTTGAATGGCTGGTCTGCATATTTTCTGCTGATCGCTGCTTCGAGCCATTCGTACGTTTCTTTTGAGGATGGCAGGTTTACACAGCTTGGCATAATACTTCTGCACCGTAAACGACGATTTCTACCTCTTTACGTTCCATTATCAATTACCCCCTGTTATTTTCTTTTATTTTACTATACGATGAAAAAGATGCATAAGGAAAAAACTGTGTTCACTGGTTTTTCGGTTTTATTGGATAGATTTTTCCGGCCGATAAGATTATAATAAGTATTATGAAAGGAGTCGATTTGCATGACTGAACAGCAAATGTTTGAGCAAGTACAGGAAGTATTAGATAAATTGCGCCCATTCCTTCTTCGCGATGGTGGAGACTGCGAACTAGTTGATGTTGAGGATGGCATTGTTAAACTTCGCCTGCTAGGTGCATGCGGAAGCTGCCCGAGCTCCACAATCACGCTTAAGGCGGGAATCGAACGCGCACTTTTAGAAGAAGTACCTGGTGTAGTTGAGGTTGAACAGGTATTCTAATTTACCAATAATAAAGCGATTTTGCCAACTTAGGCAAAACCGCTTTTTTTAAGGCGCTTTTTTGATAAAATTGATGACCTGCAACCTTCCTTATCAATCTGCAAACTGAAAATTTCCAACCCCACCAGATGCTGCCTCAATTTTTCCGCTACTGCTTCCCCTTTGCCGGGTTCAGCAAGGCACATAATTGATGGTCCTGCACCGCTTAAAGCAACTCCGAATGCTCCTGATTGAATGGCTTTTTTCTCCACTTTTTCAAAAAATGGCACAAGCGCTTTCCTATATGGCTGATGGAACAAATCAGCGCTCATCATCTTACCTGCTAGGGGCCAATTCTGTGTCATCATGCGGCAAGCAGCTGATTAGCTACTGCACTTGCCTGGACACTTCGCTGAAAATCGACTGCTGCCGGGAGGACATCACGTGACGTTTCTGTCAGCAACTCTTCCTTAGGAACGACAAGTACCGGGTCAAACTGAATCTGGTCAAGGACCGTTAAGTCAACCTCATCTCCGATTTGGCTGCCAACTATGACGCCGCCAAACAAGCTAGCACCTGCATTATCAGGATGGCCTTCGAACCTGGAAGCGACCGCGAGCTTTTCATGTCGGCCCAGTTGTAATCCACAAAATTCACTGGCCAGTTCCACACCCGCGACAATCGCTGCTGCACTGGAACCAAGTCCTCTCGCGAGCGGGATCTCGCTTTTCACAGAGATATGGAGCGAAGGCATTACTTGCTTGTACATTTCAGCTGTTTGCATCGCAATCTGGCAAATAAAATTTTTTTCATCACCAGGAAAGCCTGTTAATGAATCAGATAAAGCCGTAACCTTCCATTTGCCGCTTATTTCAGCCTGGACTTCCATGTAGAGGTTCAAGGCGACGCCGAGGGAATCAAAACCGGGACCCAGGTTTGCTGAGCTTGCCGGAACTTTTAACGATAAAACTTTCCCTCCGACTATCCCAGCAGCAGATAATGGTTCCTCGATCCCCTTCATTGCCGGACAACTCCCCTGATATAGTCACTGACGATACTCTCGTCATTTGGAAGCAGCACTGATGAAATCGAGCTTATGTCAATCGCAGTCGAAGGATCTTTCAATCCATTTCCGGTCAGTACGGCAACAATCCTGGATCCTTGAGGAATTTCGCCTCGCTGTAATAGTTTATGGATTCCCGCTAGCGATGCGCAGGATCCTGGCTCGGCGAAAATTCCCTCTGTGCTCGCCAGTTTGCTGTAAGCTTGTAAAATTTCATCATCTGTGACAAAATCGATTTTCCTTCAGATTCATCACGGGCTGCCACGGCCAGATCCCAGCTTGCGGGGTTGCCAATGCGGATCGCCGTTGCGATTGTTTCCGGCTGTTCAATCGGCTGTCCCTTGACAATCGCAGCCGCTCCTTCTGCCTCAAAGCCAAACATTCGCGGCAAACCCGTGCGCTTACTGGCATCGTATTCTTTGAATCCTTTCCAATATGCGCTGATATTGCCGGCATTCCCCACCGGGATAGCAAGAATGTCAGGGGCGCCTCCCAACTGGTCACAAATTTCAAACGCTGCGGTTTTTTGTCCTTCAAGCCGATAAGGATTGACTGAATTCACGAGGGTCACCGGTTCTGTTTCACTGATTGCCCTGACCATTTTTAATGCTTCATCAAAGTTTCCCTCAATCGAAACGATGTTTGCACCATACATCACTGCCTGCGCAAGTTTGCCCATCGCAATTTTTCCATCAGGAATGACGACGATGCATCTTAATCCCGCCCTTGCTGCATAAGCTGCCGCTGAGGCGGATGTATTGCCAGTTGAGGCGCAGATTACAGTGTCACTGCCTCCCTCCTTAGCTTTGGCAACTGCCATGACCATCCCTCTGTCTTTAAAAGAGCCGGTAGGATTCACTCCTTCTACTTTTACATATAAATCGACTCCCCATTCTTCTGACAGCCGGTCGAGCCTGATCAGCGGGGTATTTCCTTCATGGAGGGTGAGCAATGGTGTCTCAGCATTGACTGGCAAGTATTCACGATATTCACTTAACAGACCCCGCCATCTCATGCTCCTGCACTTCCTTCGACCCTGTATGAGCTTTTGACATCCTTCACAAACTTTAGGTCATGCAGCTCCATTAAAATATCCTGGTAATCCTTCAGGGAGGCTTTATGCGTAATGACCACAATCTCTGCAAGCTCCTTTTCCTTCAAAGGCATCTGGAGGATTTTTTCAAAGCTGACGTTATGGCTTGCGAAAAGTGAGGTGATTTTTGAGAATACACCAACTTCGTCATGAACGTGAAGACGCAGGAAGTGCTTTGAATTCACTTCTCCATCATCCTTAAGCTGTTTCTCATACTGCGGAGTGACAAAAGAACGGCCGTTTACTCCGAGGCGCATATTTTTGACGGCGCCAACCAGGTCTGAGACCACTGCTGTTGCGGTTGGCAAGCTTCCGGCACCTGGCCCATAAAACATTGTTTCTCCTACTGCTTCTCCATAAACATACACCGCATTGTACTCATTATTGACAGACGCAAGCGGATGAGTTGATGGCAGCAATGCCGGCTCAACGCACACCTCGACTTATCGCCTTCACGAACGGCGAGGCCGAGCAGTTTCATCGTATAGCCTAGCTGTTTTCCATATTGCAGATCTTCTTCGGTAACAGATGTTATTCCCTTCACTTTGACATCATCAAGATCTATCTTCATCGAAAATCCTAGTGATGCCATGATCGCCATTTTCCGTGCCGCATCCAGCCCTTCTACGTCAGATGCAGGGTTTGCCTCTGCGTACCCTAGCTGCTGCGCTTCCTTTAACACGCTATCATATGCCAGTCCCTCCTGGCTCATCTTCGTTAAAATGTAGTTTGTTGTGCCATTCACAATCCCCATCATCTTTGTGATCCGGTCAGACGCAAGACCATCCACCAGGCTGCGCAGGATTGGGATTCCTCCGGCGACACTCGCTTCAAAAAAGAGGTCGCAGCCATTTTCATTGGCAACTGTTAAAAGCTCGGAACCGTGGACGGCCATCAAATCCTTGTTTGCCGTCACAATATTCTTTTTGCTCCTTAATGCCTGAAGCAAGTGTTCTCGAGTATCTTCAATCCCGCCCATAACCTCGATTACCACTTCAATCTCCGGGTCTTCTATAATATCAGCTGGATTCACCGTCAGGAGAGATGGGTCCACTTTTACTGACCTTTCTTTTTCAACATCCTGAACGAGGATTTTCTTCACTTTAATCGGGCACCCAACCTGGTGCATCAATTTATCCTGGTGGTTCTCAATGATCCTGACCACACCTGACCCTACTGTTCCTAAACCAAGAAGTCCAACCGAGATTGCCTGCATTTTCTTTTCCCCTCTCTTCACGTCTGTTTCAAATGTACATTTGTTTTTGTATAGTAGACATTATAAAGACCAAAAATAGCTTTTACAAGGAATATTTGGAATGCTTTTCCTGTGTAAACGCTTAATCTTATGCGGCTCTAGGTGTAAAAAAATTATAAAAATTGTGATTATAATAATTTTTTCCCATATTAAAAAATCCTTCCCGTTCAAAGGGAAGGATTTGTAGATTATTGAAGCACTTCTTTGTTGACGATTGTTTTCGGACTGTCGCCTGTAAGAACAGCTTTAACATTGGCACCGCACAGCTTGATCATGGTTGTCCTGGTTTCGGTGCTTGCACTGCCAATATGCGGGATCGCAGTTACATTTGGCAGTGCAAGCAGTGGATGGTCAGCGGAAATTGGCTCTTTTTCAAAGACGTCGAGTCCTGCTGCTGCAATCTCACCATTTTTCAGCGCATCATATAAAGCCTGCTCGTCCACAACCGGGCCGCGGCCTGCATTGATGAAAATCGCGCTTTTTTTCATTTTGCAAAAACATCGGCGGTAAAAAGATTTCTCGTTTCCGATGTTAGCGGAGCTAGTGACACCACATAATCAGATTTCGCCACAAGTTCCTCGAAAGAGCTGTAGACAGCACCCAGTTCTTTTTCAGCATCATGCTTTTGGGAGCGGTTATGGTAAAGAATCTCCATTCCGAAGCCTTTGGCCCTGCGTGCAACCGCCTCGCCGATTTTACCCATGCCGACAATCCCGATTGTCTTCCCATAAACATCATGCCCAGCAAGCAGGTACGGACTCCAGCTCCCCACTTGCCAGCTTTTATATATTCCGCCGCTTCGACTATACGTCTTGCGGATGCCATCAGCAAAGAAAAGGTAAGGTCTGCTGTTGTCTCTGTCAGCACATCCGGCGTGTTTGTCACGATGATGCCACGCTTTGTTGCCGCTTCAAGGTCAATATTGTCAAAGCCGACTGCCAGGTTTGCGACCACTTTGAGGCTTTCACCTGCTGACAACACTTCCTCGTCGACTTTGTCAGAGAGCATTGTGATTAAAGCGCTGGCTTTTTGGGCTTCTTTTAAAATAACTTCCCTTGGCGCAGGGATATCTTCATGGCCCCACATTTTCACTTCAAAAAGCTCGGTGAGGTCCATGATTGTTTCTTCAGGTAACTTCCTGGTGATATAAACATAGGGTTTCATAGTCTAACTCCTTTTGAAAGCGTTTAATATAGTAGAATAATTTCATTCTACCACATCAGCACACTTTCCTTGGCAAAAAAGTTTCGACTATCGTAATAGCCAATCGACTGCCGGTAGTTTCGCTGCTTTTACCGGTGCTTCGCTAAGATGATAAAAATGGCTCAAGAACCGCTCATGATCACTGCTTTGGTTCAGATACTTCCGCAAGCGGTCTTCAAGCTGGCGCTTCGTCTGTTCCAATTGTGTTATATAGTAATTTTCAACTGTCTCATAATAGTGAAGCGGGAACAGCAATCTCGCGTAAAGCAGCCTCCATGAGAACGGCGAAAGCACAGTCATTGATTGGTATTCTGCCAGGAAGTTCCTGATTTCCGGCTGGCTCGTCTGGATGTTGGCAAAGTAACGATCCCTTACCCATTCAGCGAGGTCCCGGCTACCGTGATCGAATACCCATTCGAAAGGATTTTTAACAAAATACGTTCCTCTCCAGACCATATTAGTAAAGCGCTCATGGCAAACAGTCCCATGGTCGATCCTTGTCGGTTTATCATCAATCTCAGTATCAGCGAGATATTGAATGGCATTTTCAGATAGCCCCATATAATACGGAAAAGATTCCAAGAACATCTTCTCAAAGTCATTCTCCGGTTCGGTGTAAAGCTTTCCGCTCCATACCTTCTCCATCTGGTCAAGCCGCTTTTCCCAGAGCTGTTTCCACTGCCCAACCCTGTTCATGCTTTCAACTTTGAACGGGATTTGCCTGCCCCTTGCGTGGAATTTGGCCAGCTTCCTGCCTGTTCTTATTTTTTCAGGCATAGGTGCTGCGCGGTTCATCAACACACAGTATTTTCTCCCCTCCCATTCGCAAATTTGTTTTCCTTCCTTATCCGCCAGCAGCCTCGAGACATTCCGGTCCCCAGCTGTTTGCATATGGTCAGCAATCCTCGCCAGCTCGCTTATCTCTTGCTCTTTTACACCATTAGCGTCCATAATCAAATAAAGCCCTTCATTATGCTTATATCCATGATATCTTCCAAGAGATACTTCTGAATCTGCCGAAATCCCATATACTTCTTTTAACATCTTTTGAAACATATTAGCACCTCATTTCCAAGCCACTCTTTTACAAATATATGTATTGGATTGTAAAACTTGAATCAACATTACAATGAATAAGCGGCTTCATTAGGGAAATGATTTAAAGGAATAATTCTTTCACTAAAACGGATTAAGCGGAATATTTTAGGTTAAATAGGATAATGAGTATGATTATGCTGCAATCAAGAATAGAAAGGTGATGCAGATGTTAGAAAAGAAACGTGCCATCCATATGACAGAGGAAACTGCCCGGAAGTGGCTTCATGAGCGTGGAATAGAAATAGTAGATATCGCCAATCTCGTCTATTACCTGCAGGAAAAGTACCATCCAAACCTGCAGATGGAGGATTGTATCGAAAACGTTGAACGAGTTCTTTCCAAGCGTGAAGTCCAGAATGCTATACTGACTGGAATTCAGCTGGATATCCTCGCTGAACAAAAGAAGCTTGGCGAACCACTTCAATCCATTATTGAAACAGATGAAAGCTTATACGGCGTCGATGAAATCCTCGCATTCTCGATCGTGAATATATATGGGTCGATCGGTTTTACCAATTATGGTTTTATTGATAAACAGAAACCTGGTATTCTTGAGAAGCTTAATGATAAGGAAGCAACCGGCAAGTGCCATACCTTCCTTGATGATATAGTTTATATATCACTCTTAAGATTTAATTACTCTCAAACATTATAAAAATCCAAAAACCCCATTAGTATCAACATTATAACCCCCTTATAATATTATCCCACCCATTATTGACTAAGTGAAAAACCCGTGATATGTTACTAATATATAGAATTATAGCATTATCACTGGGGGACAAATCAGTATGCAATTCAAATATGTAGTAAGACAATTTAATAGAATCCGTTTCCATATGGGGGAAAAAGACAGTACCCCTGCAATTGGCATTGGAGTCAAATATAAAGATAATAACTTCGTATACCCTTCCCCATTAACCAACTATATTACATCTACAAGTACAAGAAAAAGCAAAGCCATAAGTACACAAAAAAGAATAGCGAATGAAACAGTATGGTTTTTAAACTACTGTATAAAAAACATCGAATACAGTGACGATTTTAACATTCTGAAGGATAAAGGACTATATGGCTTAGACCTTTCACACGGGGCAAACTATATAAGCTACCTAACAGCGAAAGCACGTAAGGGAAAGCTCATTCCTAATGGGGTGTATGAGTCTGAAAAGTTCTTAATAAGGTTTTATGAATGGCTAAATGAAGAGAATATCATTTCCATTCCTGAGTTGGATGATATAGAAGAAGGGACAAGCCCCTTCGACGATAAAGAGTTGGGAACAGAGTACCCATCCAGGGGAGAACATATCCCAAATAAGATTGTGGATTTTGGGGATAACCGACTCCTACTCACCTATAAATTTATCAAAATAGCAGAAATAGTAGCACCAGAGATAGCGTTGGGAATCTGCTTTCAGTTCTTTGGAGGAGTAAGAAGAAGTGAAGTGGTCAACCTCACCAAACGAAGCTTTAAACGCCCAACCTACTATGACAAAACGATAAACCGACAACAAACCCTCCTACTTGTGATTAAAAACAACCAAGAACTACTGTTCCCAGACAAAATAAACCACACACACGAACAAGTGAAACGCCCGAGACAGCAATGTGTTATGCCATTCAAGATAGTAAGCGATGTACTAAGAAGACATAAAAATCAACTAAGCCTGTTGGAGCAAAGGGGAAAAATCAAAAATAGAAAAGCACTGTTTGTGGACTATAAAACTGGAGAAACACTAAGTGGTCTACAATACCACAGACGATTCAACAAAGTGAAACAAGCTTTCTTGGAACAATTGGCACAAGAACAACATATCGACTTCGATGTATTAAATGAAGAAAAATGGAGCACACACATAGGCAGAGGAGTGTTCACCAATATCCTGTTGGATAGGGGGGCAGATATTGTTTCTAC
>NZ_BAUW01000009.1 GCF_000517385.1 Mesobacillus boroniphilus JCM 21738
GGTAAAATATTGTTTTGTTTTAATAGCTTGATTGATTCCTTGACACCGGGGAATAACTCAAAATCTCCAGGATAAATCACTTTGTCACTTCCCCCAAGAGTGCCATCCCGGTCAATAAAAACAGCCTGGATATTTAACATAATACATTCACCTTCCAACCTAGTAGCTTTTCATCGTACTGTAGTAGTCAATTAAATGTTATCTTCAATCCCATTTTCTTTTTTTGGAAAATCCTACTATTTCCATCATACCATTCAATACATTTATATCCAAAATTTCCAAAACACCAAAAATCCCTCACCAAATGGCAAGGGGATCATGATTTATCCTTATTTGTTTTTCCTAACCGTTATGCAATTCATTATGAAGTTTCTTAAACTGCAGATACATAGCGACTCGCCACGGGACAATCATTCCAAACGCAAGAATCCAGAACATTCCACTAATCTCTCCGAAATCAATTGTGCTGCTTAGTACCAGTTTTGCTATGACACGTACAATCAACAGTCCGATTAAAATGAAGGCAAAAGCCTTGGATCTCTTAAGAAATATTTCCCGTCCTCTGACTTCGAATTTCGAGGTTTTGATGAGCAGAATTGAGAATAGTATTCCTACCGAAAGTGCCTCTATAATCTGTAAAAAATGCACCCGGAATATTGGAAGATGAACATAAGCGCACCCGTGCTCATAAAGATTGGCGGTAAAATAATTTTCTTGGCAGATGCTGGTTTTTTGGCTGCTTTCATCCTCATGAATGTCACAAAGATGGCCATGCCAATTGCTCCAACTGTTGACGCCAGAACGTAATTCATTCTATATTTCATCCCTTATTAAGTAGTTTTCCACATTATTATAATGAAAATAAGCCATTTAAGATAGACTTAAATGGCTGTTTTTTATCTTAACACTCTTGATACGGAATCGACTACCTGTGAATCATCGAATGGCTTTACAATGAAATCCTTTGCTCCTGCCTCGATCGCATCCACTACCATCTTCTGCTGGCCCATCGCTGAGCACATGATGATTTTTGCATCATTGAAATCCTTTTTGATTTCTTTTACGGCGTCCAGTCCGCTCATTTCCGGCATTGTAATATCCATTGTCACAAGATCGGGCTTCAGCTCACGATACAGCTCGACTGCTTCACGTCCATTTTCAGCTTCCCCCACTATTTCGTGGTTCGCTTTCTTCAGAATATTGGTTAAGGTGATTCTCATAAATTTTGCGTCGTCAACTATCAAAATTCTGGCCATCGCTGTATCCTCCCCGACAATCACAACAAATAGATTAATCTGTTAAATTTTACCCTTAATTACTATATAACTATATTTAACCATTATTTTCAATGTAAAGACACCGACAAATTTCTCACATATAAAAATTTCTTATGAAAATAATCTCATATAGGATTTATAGAACTCAAGCTTTAATATGCTCGTTAAAATCCTGTAAAATCGCCAAAAAACATTGATAGAATTGAAATCAGCTTTGTCATCCAGTCGAAGAACAACATGATTCCGACTAGTATCATGATATAGCCGCCGATTTTTACAATTTTCACATTGTGTTTGCGGATCCACTGCATCTTTCCAATAAAGAATGACAGAATGAAGAAGGGAATCGCAAAACCAAGAGTATACGCAATCATATAAAGCATCCCTGAGCCAGGGTTTGAGCTTGCAAGCAGGATGACCGAAGCAAGGATCGGCCCAGTACATGGAGTCCACCCAGCCGCAAAGGCCATACCGATTAATGAGGAACCAAAATACCCAGATGGGCGGTTCTTAAATTCTATTTTCCTGTCCTTCATCAAGAATTCAGGCTTAAAGAAGCCAAGCACCATCAACCCGAAAGCAACAATAAAAATCGCACCCAGCTGACGGATGAGGTCCTGGTATTGCATGAAGAATTGGCCTACGAAAGATGTCCCGAAGCCAATTGCAATGAAAATCACCGAAAAGCCCAGCAAGAAAAATAATGTATGGAGCAGACTGCGCCTTTGCAGCATCGCATTTTCGCTCTTTAGTTCTCCTACAGACATCCCAGTAATATAAGATAAAAATGCTGGATAAAGCGGCAAGCAGCATGGAGAAATAAAGCTAAGGAACCCCGCTCCCATAGCAATGAAAATATTTACATCTGTCATAATTCCATCCCCAGTCCATATTCGTTAGTCCCATTCTAACAAAACCATTTACTATTATTATAGTTTAACTGTGAACAATTTATTAATTTCTATAAAAAAGGTGTTTACCTTCTTAAAAACTGGGTAATAAAGGACGGTGTATATTTTTTACAGGAAAATATTTTACAAATGTTTCTTTTGAAATTTGGCAGTATATGCTATATACTAATATAGCACTTGTAATAATTTCTATATTTGATAATGATTTTACATAACTATTTTTAATATACTGCTAAGAGATAAAACAAGAAAGGATTTTCACATTGTCTAAAGAGCAACTGATCACCCTCATTGAGAAAAAACGCGAAGAACTGATACAAATCGCTTCCAAGAACGGCTTAAGCTCTACAATTGCCATCCATTATAGCCAGGAACTGGATGAATTATTAAATGAATATAACCGCGTCTACATAAAAAAGATACCAGCCCATTAAAAAACAGCTAATCGCCATAAGCGTTATAGCTGTTTTATTTTTGTCTATCTAAACAGTTCATTGCCTATTCATTATATTGGATGACGCCTTTGTACAATACGTCTCTTATAAAATGGCTCGGTTTTCCTACACTGTATAAACATATCTTAAAACTTTTTCATTACTTTTCCGATTATTTTTCCAGCACTCTTTCCAGCTTTCTTTGTTACTTGCTTCTTCACTTGTTTTTTAATTTCCTTTTTTATCATGCTCTTTAACCCCATCTTTTTCCCTCTTCCCCAAAAATAATTATTTTATTGGATAATAGTACGATTCTTTAGGCAAAAAAGTTTCATTTCTGCCTTGATAAGAATAGTTAATTATCGTTATGATCTAACCTGCCAGTCAGGATAGTATTAATATATTCCTATTTTAAATCAAAATAAAGGCGATTACCTCTTAGTAATCGCCATTTCACATAATGTAATTATTTACCCAACCACATCTTCCAGTCGTTCTACTGAACCATTCTGAAGGAGAAACATCTTATGGTAAAGTCCCTGGTGAGTGAGCAGTTCTTGATGTGTGCCGCGTTCAACTATTTCACCATGATGGAGGACGATGATCTGGTCAGCATCCTGGATAGTCGACAGCCTGTGGGCAATGGCAATCGTGTCCTGCCTTTGCGCATTTTGGATAGTGCGGTCTGGATCGCCTCTTCGGTTTCCGTATCTATATTTGCAGTGGCTTCATCCAGCACAAGGATTTTCGGATTAGCCGCAATTGTCCTCGCAAAAGCGATCAATTGCCTCTGCCCGCTCGAAAAAGTCGAGCCTCGCTCTGTCACTTTTTGTGCATATCCATCTTCAAGTTTTTCAATGAAGGAATCCGCCTGGACAAATTCAGCCGCCCTCCTAATATCTGCTTCCGTCAAATCGCTATTGTGCAGCCTGATATTATCCCCGAGTGTTCCGTAGAACAAGAACGGATCCTGTAGCACAAGTCCCATTTTATCGCGCAGTTCTTTTACCGGATAATTTTTTATCGAATGATTATCAATTAAAATATCGCCGCGTTCAAACTCATAGAAACGCATCAACAGGTTGATGATTGAGCTTTTCCCGCTTCCGGTGTGGCCTACAAATGCAAGAGTTTCTCCCGGATTCACGGTGAAACTGATATTTTTCAAGACATCCCTTTTTCCATCATAGGAAAAACAGACATCCTTGAATTCTATCTTTCCTTCATTGATTTTGTCAGCTTCTTTTCCAGTATGACCCGGAGCAAGCTCAGTTTCATCAAGCAGTTTGAATACACGTGATGCAGCGACAATCGCCTGCTGGTACATGGAAAGTCGCATCATCATATTATTCACCGGCTCGAAAAAGCGGTCAAGGTAATTGATGAATGCATACAGAACCCCAATTTCAATTGGACTGTCAAACGAAGTAATCCCAAAAAAGCTGAGTACGATGATTAACGCTAAAGTATAGACAAGATCAACAGCAGGACGCAACAACAGTCCATCTGCCTTGATGTTCTTCATACCCGCGTCAAAATGCTTATCGTTAATTTCACCGAACTCGTTTTTCAATCTTTCTTCCTGACGGAACATCTGGATGATCGACATACCCTGGAGTGATTCGCTGAGCTTTGCATTCAGCTGGCTCAGGCGTTCACGCATATCCTGGTAAAACCTCGAGCTCAGTTTCCGGTACAAGCTCATGATGAACACGATGAATGGTAAAATCAGCATTGTGAACAAAGCCAGTTTCACATTCAGGATGAACATGGCGACAAATATTCCGAACAATAAGAAGCCGCTCTGGATAAAAGTCGCAATGACACTGACGAACATATCTTTAATCGCCTCGGTATCATTGGTCACTCTGGATACAAGTGAGCCGGCAGGCGTCTTATCGAAGTATCTCAATCCAAGCTGCTGCACCTTTGTGAATACATCAATCCTCATTTGCTGGATGATTTTCAGCGCAATTTCCTGGAACTTCAGAAGCTGATAATAAGAGACGAGCACATTGAGGATCTGGATGCCTATATAAGCAGCACCGAGCATCAATAATGGCTTGAAAGGCAAATAGCCTTCCCTCAGGTAATCATCGATAAAAATTTTCACCAAAATCGGTCCGAGAACGTCCCCAATTGTGGCGAGCAGCAGGAATCCGAATGCGACAAAAATCATTTTTAAATGCGGCTTTGCATAAGCAAGAAGCCGGAACAGCACAGAACGCTGCTCTTTAGCGTTTAATACAGGCGTTTTTTCCATGACTTACCCTCCCTGCTCGACAAGCTCTTCAAGCTGCTGCCTTAAATACATATCCTTGTACCAGCCGTCGTTCTCCATCAGCTGGTCGTGGGTGCCGCGCTCTGCAATCTGCCCATTTTCAAGGACAACGATCAGATCAGCATGGTGAATGGCACTTAAGCGGTGGGCAGTGATAATTGTTGTCTTATCTTTACGATTTTCTCTCAATGCTGATAAAATCTGTTCCTCGGTCTTCGCATCGACCGCCGATAGTGAATCATCAAGGATAAGGATCTCCGGATTCATCACCAATGCGCGGGCAATCGAAATCCTCTGCTTCTGGCCGCCTGAGAGTGAAACCCCGCGCTCCCCGACAACAGTTTGATAGCCATCGGTAAATTCAAGAATGTCATCATGGATGTTTGCCACTCTGGCTGAATTATAGATGACCTCCTTATCAACAGTAGGATCCGCGAAAGCAATGTTCTCCTGGACAGTTGCCGAGAAAAGGAAATGATCCTGTGGGACGTATCCAATTGCCTGTCTCAATCGATCCATCTTATAGTCTTGAATGTTCCTGCCGCCAATGCTGATGCTTCCTTTCGAAAGGTCGAATTCACGGATGAGGAGCTTCAATAGTGTCGTTTTACCTGCTCCTGTCTTCCCTACGATTCCTAGCGTCTGCCCTTTCCCTAAACCAAAATTGATATCCTTTAATAAAGGCTCCTGGTCGCCAGGATAGGTAAATGACTCGATATCATATTTAAGGTCGCCATTCGGGACAATGTCCAGGGCGTCTGGTTTGTCCTGGATGTCGATCTTTTCATCAAGCAAGGCTGAAACGCGATCGTATGAAGCTCTTCCACGTTCTACAATATTGAAAAACCAGCCGAACGCAAGCATCGGCCAAACCAGCAAGCCAAGGTAGGAAGTAAAAGAGACCAGCTGTCCAATTGTCAGTTCACCGTTCATCACATACCTTGCCCCAAAAGCAATCGACAAGAAGAATGAGATGCCAACAATGATAGAAATCGTCGGGTCAAATAAAGCATCAACCTTCGCGACGGAAATGTTCTTTTTCACAACATCTTCTGACTGTTTGCGAAAATCCTCAATATCTTCTTTTTCCTGGCCAAATGTCTTAATGACCTTAATTCCTGTAATGCTTTCCTGCGTCTTGTCATTTAAATCAGAGAATGCTTCCTGAGCCTTATGGAACCTTTTATGAAGCATCGTCCCGTACCAGCTTGTCAGCAAAGCCATGAACGGCATTGGAATCAAAGCGATCAAAGTCAGTTTCCAGCTGATTGTCGCTGCCATTGCGATGATGACAAAGCCGCCGGTTGAGACAGAGTCAACAAACGTCAGGACACCTGCGCCTGCTGTCTGCTGAATCGCCGAAAGGTCATTTGTAGCATGAGCCATCAAGTCCCCTGTCCTTCTCTTCTGGTAAAAAGACTGCGACATACTAGTGAAATGGGCATACAGCCGATTCCTTAATAAACGCGCCAGTTTTACCGCTGAACCAAAAATCATGATCCGCCAGTAATACCGAAGCGAATACATCGCCAAGCCAGTAGCCGCTAAAACAAACATCCATTTTCCAAGTTTCCCGGCCGTAAGCGTACCATTGGTAATTTCATCTACGATTATTCCAATGACACGCGGCGGTACAAGCTGGAGCAATGCCACAAATAAAAGCAGGGAAACCCCTGTCAGATAAGCCTTTTTCTCCGACTTGAAATACCATAATAAATCCTTGAATACGCTCATATGTATATCCCCCAAACCCCTCAAATGCTTAAATAGTTTATCAAATATTTGTAAAATGGGGAAGATTTTTTCTTTTGAATATATTGAATAGCTGCTTCATCAAACTTAAATAGACGAATATTTAGGTAAATTAATAATAATTCGTTCGGTTTTTTAAACATTATTTGTTGTATAATTTTAAAATAGTGATATAATATCTATAAATTAATAGATTCACTCATATAATCGCGGGGATATGGCCTGCAAGTTTCTACCGGATTACCGTAAATGATCCGACTATGAGTGAGCAATGCAGGGGACCAACTCAACCTCTATTTGTCCGCAGCTTTTATTAGCCCAAGGCCATTGCTTCACTCATTTTATGATGTGAATGCAATGTTTTGGGCTTTTTTGTATTTAGAGCCCCCATTTACAGAGGAGGAATACAATGGAACTGCTTATTGAAAAAATCAAAAACGAAGGAATTGTCCTGTCATCATCAGTATTAAAGGTTGATTCATTCCTGAATCACCAGATTGATCCGCAGCTGATGGCTGAGATCGGAAAGGAATTTGCAAGGCGGTTCGAAGATTGTGGAATCACCAAAATACTGACGATTGAATCATCAGGTATCGCTCCTGCAGTGATGACTGGACTACAGCTGAATGTACCAGTGGTTTTTGCCAGAAAAAGAAAATCTCTAACTCTTGTAAATAATTTGTTTACTGCATCTATCTACTCTTTTACAAAGGAAGAAACAAGCGAAATTTCCGTTTCAAATCAGTACATATCGGAAAACGATAAGGTGTTGATCATTGACGATTTCCTCGCAAACGGACAAGCGGCACTTGGTCTTGTGGAAATAGCCAGCAAGGCAAAAGCATCGATAGCAGGAATCGGTATTATGATAGAAAAAGGATTCCAGGACGGCGGCTCTCTTTTGAGAGGACAGGGCTATCGGGTTGAATCATTAGCGATCATAAACTCGCTTGAGGATGGCTTAGTCAGCTTCGAACAACAAACAACTGAGACAAAGGTGGAATTGACGAGATGAAACAAAATCCAATAAAAATAGCTTCCTTAGGAATTCAGCATGTACTGGCGATGTACGCAGGAGCGGTGATTGTTCCGCTAATTGTTGGTGGAGCCTCGGGTTAACAGGAGAACAGTTGACTTATTTAGTTTCGATTGATATTTTCATGTGCGGTATCGCTACCCTTTTGCAAGTATGGCGCAATAAATTCTTCGGAATCGGCCTGCCTGTCGTGTTGGGCTGTACCTTCACTGCCGTAGGCCGATGATCGCGATTGGCGGACAATATGGTATATCAGCAATTTACGGTTCCATTCTTGTCTCAGGTATATTTGTCGTCACAATTTCAAAGTACTTTGGAAAGCTTGTCAAGTTTTTCCCTCCAGTTGTGACCGGATCTGTTGTAACCATCATCGGGATCACTTTAATTCCTGTTGCGATGAATAATATGGCGGGTGGACAGGGCAGCCCGGACTTTGGTTCACTTACAAATATCGGTCTTGCATTTGGTACTCTACTGTTCATTATTGTGTTGTTCCGTTTCTTTAAAGGATTTGTTCGTGCCATTGCCATATTGTTGGGACTTGGTGCAGGGACGGTCGTTGCATATTTCATGGGAATGGTGAATTTCACGGCTGTTGCGGAAGCATCATGGCTTCATATGCCAGCACCTTTTTATTTCGGCCTGCCAACATTTGAAGTATCAGCCATCTTGACTATGATTCTCGTAGCGATGGTCAGTCTTGTAGAATCAACCGGAGTATACTTTGCTCTTGGAGATATTTGTGAAGAAAAGCTTGAAGAAAAAGATCTTGCGAGTGGCTACCGTGCGGAAGGCCTTGCGATTATCCTCGGAGCATTTTTTAATGCTTTTCCCTATACCACCTATTCGCAAAACGTTGGACTACTTCAGTTATCTGGAGTGAAGACGAAGAATGTCATATACACAGCAGGCGCATTCCTTGTATTGCTGGGGCTCGTACCGAAAATTGGCGCGCTGACCACAATCATTCCAACACCTGTCTTGGGCGGTGCTATGGTTGCGATGTTCGGCATGGTTGTCGCTTATGGGATCAAAATGCTTAGCGCGGTAGAATTCTCATCACAGGAAAATTTATTAATCATTGCTTGCTCTGTTGGGATGGGACTCGGCGTGACAGCCGTGCCGGAATTATTCGCGCAAATGCCTTCCAGCATCCGGATCCTGACAGATAACGGAATCGTTGCCGGCAGTTTAACTGCTATTGTGTTGAATCTGGTATTCAATGTTTTTAAAGGCAATAAAGCAGCCCAGCAAGCTTCGTTTACTGAGCAGAAAGCGTCATAAAAATATCAATGCAATTTAGAATCATAGAAAATGAGGCACCGGAGGAAATCCGGTGCCTGTTTTCATTCTATTATTCTATTAATGACCTGTTTTTCCAAAATCCCGAATTTTAGGTCACCAATCGGCTCAAGTGGCTTCTATTGTAATGCCTGTTCCAAATCTTCTATTAAGTCCTCGGCATCTTCAATTCCAACCGAAATTCTGATTAACCCGTCTGTAATTCCTAATTCAGCTCTGCGCTCAGCCGGGATGGATGCATGGGTCATTTTTGCCGGAACTGAGATTAAACTTTCTACTGCTCCAAGACTTTCAGCAAGGGTGAAATATTTTACCTTGCTCAGTACCTCTGCTGCTTTTTCACCGCTTCCTACATCAAAGCTGACCATGCCTCCGAATCCTCCTGCTTGTTCATTGGCGATTGAATGCTGAGGGTGAGATTCGAGACCTGGATAATAAATTTTCTTCACACTCTTGTGTTTCTTTAGAAACTCGACGATCTTTTTGGTGTTCGCCTCATGCGCTTCCATCCGAAGAGCCAAAGTTTTGATTCCCCTCACAAGCAGCCAGGAATCCTGAGGCCCTAAAATCCCTCCGGTTGAATTTTGGACAAAATGAAGATCATCTGCAAGCTTTTCATCATTCACGACGACCAATCCAGCCACTACATCGCTGTGGCCACCTAGATACTTAGTCGCAGAATGAAGGACCATATCAGCACCCAGGGTCAACGGAGTCTGCCAGTATGGTGTGCTGAAGGTATTGTCCACGATTGTCAGCAAGTCATTTTCTTTTGCCAGTTCTGCACATGCCTTAATGTCCGTTACTTTTAAAAGTGGATTTGTTGGTGTCTCGATATATAGAGCCTGGTGTTGTGCTGAATCGCTGCCTTTACTGCTTCAAGGTCCGTTGTATCTACAAATGTCGATTCAATTCCGACTCGGTTAAGGACCTTGTTCATAACCCTGTAAGTTCCGCCGTATACATCATCTGTCAAAATGATATGGTCTCCTGAGTTAAAGAGCATCATCACTGCTGAGATTGCCGCCATTCCGGAACCAAAGGCAAACCCTCTTTTTCCTTCTTCCAAATCTTTGATTAACTCTTCCAGGGCAAACCTCGTCGGGTTCCCTGTCCTTGAATATTCATAGCCCTTATGAACTCCCACATCAACTTGTTTGTAGGTACTTACCTGGTATATTGGAAACGAAACAGCGCCAGTAGTTTTATCGCCGGGAATACCGCCATGGATCATTTTTGTTTTGCGTTTCATTTAAATTCCCCCCTCGTATATTTTTTTGCTAAGATATCTTTCACTTCCGTCTGGGAAGATCGTAACGATGTTTGTGCCAGGAGGGGCTTTACGTGCTTCTTGCAAAGCTGCGTGAAGAGCTGCGCCAGATGAACTTGCAGCGAGTATTCCCTCTCTAGCCGCGAGTTCCTTCACGGTGTCAAATGCATCTTTATCGGAAATGGTATAGATTTCGTCAAAGAAAGCAGAATCCATATATGGCGGAAGGAATTCCATTCCGATTCCTTCTGTTTTATGGGGACCTGACTGGCCTCCGTTTAGAATCGATCCTTCCGGTTCAACAATAACGGTCTTTATCATTGGATTTTTTTCTTTTAAAAACTTCGCAGTACCCATGAATGTTCCTCCGGTACCAGCACCAGCTACGAAAATATCAATCTCACCATCTACGTCTTGCCAAATCTCAGGTCCCAAAGTTTTATAATAAGTTTCTGGATTTGACGGATTGGAAAATTGGGATGGTGAGTAGGAATTAGGAATTTCTTTCAGCAATTGTTCAGTCTTGCGGATTGCTCCAGACATCCCTTCCGAAGTAAGCGTATGGACGATGGTAGCGCCGAGGGCCCTCATTACCGTCTGTTTTTCAATGCTGAATTTTTCTGGCACTACAAAAATTACATCAATACCTTTGTTGATCGCTGCCATCGCCAGACCAATCCCTGTATTTCCTGCAGTTGGCTCAATTAATGTACCGCCTTTAACCAGTTTGCCTGTACGGAAAGCCTCGTCGATCAACTCTAATCCCAGTCGGTCTTTAATGCTGCCTCCTGGATTTAAGTATTCCAGCTTTGCATATAAACGGACATCGCTAGGCATATGGAATTGGGTAAGTTCAACCATGGGTGTATGGCCAATTATTTCATGGATACTGCGGTAAACCGTCATTGCATTTAACTCCCCTTATTCAGCAAATACCTGGCGCCACTCATCTTTCTTTGCCAGCATTTTCGCTGCAATTTCTTTTGCTCCCTCAAGGCTGTGGCTTGCAGCCCATCCGCACTGAATTTCATTGCAGGCAGGTACCTCATCTGCCTCTAGCACATCATTCAGAGTTTTTTCTAACACTTCAAGAATATTGTCATAATCATCATGTTGATCACCGATAAATAAAACCCCGTCTGGCAGCCCATTGGACTAATGTCTACTACACTGGCATGATGATTACGAATATTTTCAGCCATTAAGTGTTCAAGAGAATGAAGTCCTGGCATCTCCATATGCTCCTTGTTCGGCTGGCAGAATCGGATATCATACTTATGGATGACATCGCCACTTGCTCCTTGTGTTGTACCTGCTAAACGGATATATGGTGCGGCCACCTTCGTGTGATCTAAATTAAAGCTTTCAACATTCATTTTCTTTACCATTACTTTTTCAACTCCTCTAACATTAGTAAAATCAGTTCTGCTGAATTTTTTGCGGCCGTTTCAAGGAATTGATCAAACGAAATGTTTGAATCTTTCCCTGCAATATCGGAAAGCGACCTGATAATAACAAATGGGACTTCGAATTGATGAGCTACCTGGGCGATTGCTGCTGCTTCCATTTCTGCTGCATACAAATCAGGCAGCTTTGCCCTGATAAACTCTACCCTCTCCGGGTCATTCATGAAGGAATCACCAGAAGCGATCAAGCCTTTAACAATCTGAATGCCATCAATCTTTTCAGCACTCCTTAACGCGACTGTGACAAGCTTTTCATCTGGGGCGAAGTAAGCAGGCATCCTTGGTACCTGGCCATATTCGTATCCAAAGATTGTGACATCGACATCGTGATGCCTTACTTCTGTTGAGATGACGACATCACCGACATTAAGGTTTTTGTGAAAACCGCCTGCAGAACCTGTATTGATGATGACATCGGGTTGGAATTTATCAATAAGGATTGCTGTACCCATTGCAGCATTTACTTTGCCGATTCCTGACTTCAGCAGGACCACTTGCAAGCTATCAATCTCTCCTTGATAAAATTCACTTCCAGCAAGATAGATATCTTCCCTGTTTTTGAGTTTACTGCGAAGCAAATCTACTTCTTCATCCATTGCACCGATAATCCCAACTCTCATCGTGCCTCTCCCCCATACTATCTTTATTTTATTTTTCTTTCACGGCTTCCATTAGCCAAACGAAGGAGTTCAACTTTTCAAAATTAACCTGGAAACCATGTATCTCGAAGATCTGCTTTAATATCTCAAGAGTCGTATAGTGCTCCCTCTGCAGATCCTTAAGGAGATTCTCGTACCCTTGTTCCTTTACTATCCTATGCCTTTCATTACGGTCTCTTTCATTTAAAAAAGCAGTATCCGCAAATACAATTTTCCCACCTGGTTCTAACATTTCGCTGTATAGCTTTATCGCGGTTTCCTTTTCATCATCAGTTAAATGATGAAATGCATAGGTACTGACAATAGAGTCTATTTTTCCAGGAAGATTTGGAAATTGAATAAAATCTCCATCGTATAATTCTAGATTCATGAACCGAGCCTTCGTTTTTTCCCTCATGACTTTTGAAGGCTCCACACCATAAACTTCTCTGCCCAAGCCGATTAGTTTTTCGGTAAGATTCCCTGTCCCAACACCAAATTCAAGTACCCTACCCTTTGACTTTCGAGCTACTAAATCTAAAATATCCTCGTAATTTTCAAAAACCTCTTTATATTCAGCGTCTTGCCCAGAAACCGTTTCGTCGTAAAACTCTGCCCATTCGTCAAACAAGGGGATAAATTCTCTGCCCAAAATATTCACCCGCTTTTTAATTATTATAATTCCTATACGTATAGTATGAATTAAAATATTATAGGTCACATATTAGCACACTCAATTTTCTAAATCAATTTATTTTATCGGAATTAAATTGCCTTAGCATTGAAGAAAACAACTCAACAATAGTGTATACTTACTATAAACAAAGACATTTCAGGGGGAAAACATGGGGAAGAGAGTGCTAGTTGCTGAGGATGAGCAAAGAATTAGCCATTTATTAAAGATGTACTTAGAAAGAGAAGCATTTGATGTGGAAGTCGCGGACAATGGCGATGAAGCTTTGGAGAAAGCGTTACAAGATTCCTTTGATATAATCATTCTTGACATTTTAATGCCAGGAAGAAACGGTTTCTCAGTTTTGGAGGAACTCAGGAAAACTAAAGACACACCCGTGATCATGCTTTCTGCTAAAGGCGAAGCTCACGACCTCAAACGAGGAGAAGAATTAGGGGCCAGCGAATACATTTTGAAGCCATTCAGCCCGAAGGATGTAGTTTCGAAAATTAAAGAGCTGTTATAGTTTAGGCCTCTATCGGACACTTTTTTGATTTCCGACCTTTGATTGTCCGATAGAGCTATTCTATCGGACATTTTTTCTGCTTTCCGTCTGCGATTTGTCCGATAGAGCTCTTCTATCGGACACTTTTCTCGGTTTCCGCCTTCTGTTTGTCCGATAGAGCATTGTATAGCATGCATTTTTTTGAATTTATAACAATTCACCTTTTAGGATTTCTTTTATTTCTCCATAAAACTCGATTGTATCTCCATCAATGACAATTCCATCGCCATCGTCGCAAGTATAAATACTTTCTTCCTGTAGGAGGGAATATTTTAATAATCTATCCAGCTGATGTTTTTCTCTGTTCCAATGTGGCATAAACTCAAAACCCACCAGGCCTAACCCATTTAATTCATTTAACTGAACTTCATTTTCATCATGAAACGTGGCGATCTTGATCGTTTTGGACATGATCATGCTTCCCGCACTCACTCCGATTAAAGGTTTCCCTTCCTGTACCATTTCTTTAATAAAGCTAATGATGTTCCTCTCCTGCAGGTTTTTCAAAAATAGATATGTATTCTCCCCTGACAGAAAAATGCCGTCACAGCTTTTGAACTCCTCCAGCTGTGATTCCTCATACTCCTGGTCTACGTCAAAATAAAAGAAGTCAGTAAAACCCAAACCCGTTAACTCCGGCCTGGCCTTTTCAAAATACCATCTTTCTTTATCAGTTCGCGATGGGATATAAGCTAACTTAAAAGGCTTTGAACCTGTTAATTCCTTGATTCTGTTTTTTAACGCAGGATTCATATTTCTTAAATCATTCAACAGCACTAGTTTACTCATACAGACCAACTCTTTCTGCAAATTTTCATCATGATAAGTTCGCTAATGAAACAGTAAAAACCTGCAAAAGAGCCAAATAAAAAGAGCCTGGTATCATCCAGACTCTATAGATAAACTATTCCTTTTTATTTGACCAAATTACAAATGGTATTAAAACTAAGGATAGTACCCTCCTGCCAGCGACAAAAAGGCAAAGCTTGAATTTGCAACAACCATCCCGGAAAGCATCCCGCCCGTGGCTCCAGACAACGCGACCGTCACATCCACAGTTCCTTGCATTTTTGCGCGGTTCGTTGGATTTGTCGCATCGACAAGCAGTGCGGTTCCACTGATTAGGCCAAAGTTCCATCCGAGGCCGAGAAGAATGAGTGCAAGGGTAATCCAAAACATGGATTCACCAGGAGCAACAGCAGCTATAATCCCGGAAATCAAAAGAGTAACTCCTGAAGCCACCGCCATTGTGGCACGACCGATTTTATCAACAAGTACACCAGTCAATAAAGAAGGCAAATACATAGCCCCAATATGGAACCCAATTACCATTCCAACAGCGCTTAAACCGTGTCCATGGTGGCCCATATGCACCGGAGTCATCGTCATGATCGCTACCATCACCATTTGCGTGAGGACCATTATAAGGGCGGCAACTCCGATACCCCTCTTGTCCGTTACGAGTTCTTCCTCTACATAATCAGGAGAGCTGGCTTTAGCATTCCGTTCTGCCAAGGCAATCGCCCTTGCCACCACAAACGGATCTGGGCGAAGAAAAAACAATAATACTAATCCAGCAACGATATAAGCTGCGGCTGCGAGAATGAATGGTCCGGACAAAGCCGGTAACCCTATGGATATGGCAAACTCCCCCATTGCCTCGACAAGATTAGGACCAGCTACAGCACCAAGCGTCGTGGACACCATCGCGATACTGACTGCTGTGGCACGCTGTTTAGAACTGGCCAGGTCTGTCCCTGCATACCGCGCCTGTAAATTTGTCGCACTTCCGGCACCGTATATTAAAAGCGCCGCAAAAAGCAAGAAGATGTTGTTCGTTATCGCTGCAATGATTACCCCAATGGCGCCAATTCCGCCTGTTAGAAATCCTGAAGCAAGGCCCGCGCGCCTGCCATAGCGTTGTGAAAGGCGTCCGACTACGAGAGCCGCTCCAGCAGATCCCAGGGTGAACAGGGCTATCGGAAGACCGGCAACACTATCTGTGCCAAGCATATCTTTAGCCAAGAGCGCCCCCACAGTTATGCCTGCAGCAAGACCTGCACCCCCAAAAATCTGGGAGAAAACAACTATTAATAATGTTCTTTTATATAGAGCTTTTTGTTTTTCAGGTGATTCTACATATGCTTGCAGCCACTCTGGTTGACTCTCCAAAGCTGCTGCATCATCAGTTTGACGTGACATTTTTTCAGCTCTCTCTTTCTTAAATCAAGATGATGCAATTATACCATATTGGGTATAATTTGGATATGTTTTAAATTCAATACTTCCCCAGCTCTGCTTCTAAATCTTTCCTCAGCATGCCCACATCGATTACGGCAGAATCTGTGTCTGTTAGGAAAATGGAAGGTTTGGCAAGTCCGTTGAAATATTGATACATATATATTCCCCTTTTTGAAATTCCTTAGTTTTCTTATTCTGTATTTGCCAACAGATGTCCTGCCAGTGTTTAACATTTGCTGTTCGCCTGGTTATTTTGATCTTTGATAACAAAGCCTAATTATAGGAGGTGTATTTTCTATGGTAAGAATCCATAATCCAGTTAAAGGTGATAAGAATAAAGTCGGTGCTGACGGCCAGCTTCATGGAGGCGTAATGGAAACTGCGGACGAATTTTTCGATTCGATTTTTCAGCAAGGCACTAAAAATAAGGTTGGAGATAAAGCAAAGAAGCAAAAATAACGCCATTTCCGGCGTTATTTTTATCTAGTCATTTTAATGAAAGCAATGTATTTAGTTCTTCTTAGACATTTCAATTCATTCCACGCTACAAAATGTCCATTAAACCCACTTTCTTAGACATTTCAATCCATTCCACACCTCAAAATGTCCATTAAAACCTTCTTCTTAGACATTTTAATTTCATCCACCCATTAAAATGTCTAAAAGAGACTCTACAAATAAGAAAAGCACCCATCGCTGAAGAATGAGTGCTTGTCCTTTATTATTTTCCTGTCTGCTTGTTCATTGCTGACATCATTTGATTGATTTTCTTCTGGGATGGTTTCATACCCATCTGCATCATCATCATTTTAAGCATTTGTTCGTTGATTGGCGGATTTTTCTTCAAGTAGCTCTCCATGTATTTACGAGCAATGAAAAATCCTAGTGCTACACCGACAATTAGTGCCAGTATACCAACTAGAATATACTCCCACATAAAAACTTCCTCCTTCATGTTGTCTAACATACAGTGTACTAAACCAACAGTTATTATACAATATCTGCAGGTTTTTTTCTCTATTAAATCAATTCATTTTCAAAACTTTTTGCATTTATCAGCCATGAATGAGCATCAGCAACTAGTGCCTCTACCTTCATTATACATATTTTCGTTCTTTAATCGGCTTGAGCCAGCCATATTTATTCGAATCAAGATCGATAGCCAGGAATGATGATTCACATTTCCGGAGGATTTCAAAAAAGACAGTTTCCGCGTCGACTTGTCCATGGGAATCCAACTCCAGCCATCTCTCATGCACTCTGAGTGTGGCTGAACTGTTATTTATGTTATTTTCATAAATATATATGCCGTCCTCAACATGAAAACCTTTAGACTTGGAAAGCTGTTGATGCAGAAGCTGATGGATACGAAGCACAGGAATGGATTTTGTAACGAACTTGACTTGCTTTGCAATGATAGATTTCAAATCGTTGTTTGCTTGACTATATTCCAAAAACAATTGATAAAACATCCGTTCTCTTCCGAAATAATGGGAGGCAAATTCATCTTCTATTAGATATAGCTGGTAGGATCTCAAATGATCCCCTCCTCTGCAGACAAGCTTTTGTCTTTATTATAGGAAAACGTTCAGTCAGCGTTTGTCTAAAGATGCCGAAAAATCCACTAATTATGTCGAATTCAAAACTTTCTTACTTTTTCATTATAAAATCCCAAAATTCAGTTGTCACGGAATTAGAAAATTAACAACTTTTCATGCAAGAAAAGGAATACTAGGTTGTAATCAGGGGAATATATCAATGTTAATCAGAAAGAGAAAGGATGACTATGCATGGCTACAGTACTTTATATTACAGCGAATCCAAAACCGGTTGAAGAATCGTTTAGTTTATCGGTTGGGGAGGAGTTCATTAAAGCTTACCGTGAAAACAACCCTGAAGATGAGGTCGTCAGATTGGACCTTTATAAAATGGATGTTCCATTCATTGATACAGATGTTTTCAGCGGCTGGGGCAAATTACAGCAAGGATCAGCTTTCGAACAGCTTAGTGACGATGAAAAACAAAAAGTCAGCGCCATTAATCAACTGACAGACCAATTTATCGCAGGAGATAAGTACATCTTTGCGACTCCTTTATGGAATTTCAGCTTCCCTCCAAAAATGAAAGCCTACATTGACAATATTGCGATCGCTGGTAAGACATTTAAGTATACGGCAGAAGGACCGGTTGGTTTGCTAGGTGGTAAAAAAGCCCTCCATATCCAGGCACGCGGTGGTGTATACTCTGAGAGCCCAGCTAAAGACCTGGAATTTGGCGACCGTTATCTTCGTGCAGTTCTTGCCTTTATGGGTGTGACTGATGTTGAAACACTGGCGGTAGAAGGTATGGCAGCTACACCAGATAAAGCACAGGACATCAAACAACAAGCAATTCAACGCGCGAACGAGCTTGCTAAACAATTTTAACCCAGTAAAAAAAGCCTGTTTTCAGGCTTTTTTACTGAATGAATTATTTTACTCCGTCCAACGGAATGTCTTTGCGATGATCAAAACTGTAAACAGCACCTTCTGAGATTGCCTGTTCTTCAGAGTTCCCTTGTTGGGACGCCTGATTTACTGCCGCACCGTCCAGTGGAATGTCCTTTCCATATTCAAACATTTAAACACACCTCCTGATTATTAGTATGGGTATTTGTTACTAATATATTTACCGTGTTCATTCTTTTTTTCCTGCTTTATTCGAAAAATTTTCTTCAACAAAAAAACACCCGAATATTCGGATGTTTGGACTGGTTGACTTATCAATGAATTTAAAAAGAACGCTTCGTACTTGCCTCGTTTAAATTAGCTGGATTACTGACCGTAATTGATTCCATATGTTTTGCTACCTTTGTGCTATAGGTAAAATCACCATAGCAATATGGATAACGGAAATTGTTCTTATCACCGCCGCAGTTATATGTTTGCGGATTTTTTTCAACCTGAATCATTGAAAATTGCTTTGCCAGCTCCTCGCTGTGCTTCCCGCCGTTTTTAGCTACGAAATCAATATAGCCGATTCCCATATTGTATGACTGGATGATTGTCGGGAAGTCCACCTGCTTCTTATTTCCATATTCTACAACTCGATTGAAGTACTTTACACCTTGTTGGACGCTTTGTTTAGGATCCTGAATCGTATTTGGTGCAAGGCCAGCAGATTCAGAGGCTTGCATAGGATCCCCGCCCTTTCCCCGGCTTTCCTGCATCATTAAAGCTGCGACTGTGACGGTATGTCCGTCCAGCCCAACCTTTTTCAGTTCTTCCTCAATCATCGGAGTATACTTGGCAACTTCTCCAATTGAACTATTCACACCCATTTTCATTTTTTTGAAACTCTGATTATATAAATCCAGGAATCTATCAAGCAGGAAAAAACCAATGAAGCAATAAATAATAAGATTGCCAGATTGAAGTTTCTCTGGACTTGCTTTTTCTTTTGGGGCTTTTTTTTCGTGTATTTCATCCATTACTTCTCTCCCAATTGCGTACTTTCTCTTCCTCCTATTCTATAAAAAAATATTAAAAGTTGAAAGGGAGCCGCAATCATTTTTGCACCTCCCTCCCATTTAATCATTCTTCATAAATCATTTTACGTGTCATTCCACCATCGATGACCAGGTCTTGTCCATTTATAAAATCGTTATCTGGGTCAGCTAAATAGAGGCAGGCTTTTGCTATGTCGTCTGGCTTACCAACACGGTTGGACCAATGCTGAAGATGATCTTTCTCCCTGAGCTCGTCATAGTCCTCTGTTTGAATCCAGCCAGGACTTATCGAGTTGACCGTGATTCCCTTCTCTTGAAGTGAAGCTGCCAGGGCATGGGTCAATGCAAGGATCCCTCCTTTGGATGAAGCATAAGCTTCTGAGTTTGGCTCAGACATGGTTGCTCTTGTAGAAGCAATATTGATGATCCGGCCTCCTGCCTCCATCCTGCGGGCAGCTTCACGTGAACCGATGAAAACACTCCTGAGATTGGTAAACACGACATCCTCCCACTCGGCAGTCGTCAGCTCAAATAAAGGCTTGAATCTTGAAACCCCAGCATTGTTGATTAATACATCAATTTGCCCGAAATCATGCATAACATGATCCACCAGGCTGACAAGATCCTTTTCTATCCTGACATCTGTTTTGTAAAAGGAAGCTTGTCCATCTAACTCTTTTACTCTGAAAATCAATTCTTTCCCCTTTGTTTCATCTATATCCGCAATACAAACATTTGCTTTCTCAATTGCAAATGCTTCGGCAATTCCTTTGCCTATCCCATTTGATCCACCGGTTATGATGACCGTCTTTCCTTCAAACTTACCTGGCATTCCATTACCTCCTATTAAGCGAAATTATTAATATTATTGATTCCACATCGATTATCATTTCAATCCTTGTAATTTAGAAAAGCGCAAGCGCCTTGGTCAGCCCCGACAAGCGCTGGAGGGCCGACCAGTGAAGTCGCTCTTTGACTTCATTGGGCGGACCGAAGCGTCTCGAGGGGCTAGGCGCTGGAGCTAGGCACTAATCAAAGTGTAAAAAGTTTATGCTTTCTTATAAAGTAAAAGAAGCCAGACTGCCTTAACAGTCCAGCTCAGGATCATTTCTTCACATCTGTTGATACTTGCCACTCTACTCCAAACTTATCAGTCACCTGTCCATAAGCAGGACTCCAGAAGGTTTTCTGCATAGGCATTGTAACCTTTCCATCCACCTGCAGCTTCTCAAAAATTCCTTTTGCTTCTGAAGCATCATTCACCATAATTGCAATCGTTACCTGGGATCCAAGTTGATATGGATGGCCGGGGAAAGTATCGGATAACATTAAGCTGGCATTGCCAATTTTCAATTGTGCATTCAAGACCCGATCTTTTGCTTCTTCAGGAAGCGGATATTCTGGATTGGGAGGCATCTCACCAAATGTTTGCAGACTGATTACCTCTGCGCCTAATGCGGATTGATAAAACTTCACGGCCTCCTGACCGTTTCCATTTGTTACTAGATAAGGAACAATACCTGTTATCATGACAGCACCCCTTTTTATAAAAAGAACATCTGTTCGTTTTTATGATTTTACCACATTTTTAATTATAAAACAATGTCTTATAATACCCTCATGGTAGCGAGATTAATCCTGTTTTTTAACTAAAAGAACAAGGCTGTTTACCGTTTAGGCTGCACCTAAACATTTTTTGTAATTTACTAATTTGGATGAGGTGGATCGTCGAATAGCTCTTATGTAAAATCAAAAAACGAGTACGGAATTCAATCCATACTCGTTTTTTCATATAATTCATTTAGTTTTGTTGGAGCAATGCCTTTACGCGAGCGACTACATTGTTCACGGAGAAACCGTACTCTTCCAAAATCTTTTCGCCTGGAGCAGATGCACCAAATGTATCGATCGCAAGTACTTCACCCTCGTCACCAACGTAACGGTGCCAGCCTAGTGAAGAGCCCATCTCGATTCCAAGGCGCTTCTTGACAGACTTCGGAATAACACTTTCTTTGTATTCCTTGGACTGCTGTTCGAAGCGATCCCAAGAAGGCATGCTTACAACAGCCACGTCGATACCTTCAGAAGCTAATGCCTCTTGTGCTTTCACTGCGAGACCGACTTCTGAACCTGCTGCCAGAAGCAATGCATCAGCATTGTCTTTCCCAGCTGGAGAAATGACGTAAGCACCTTTAGATACGCCTTCGTACGCATTCTTATCAGTATTTTTGATTGTTGGCAGATTTTGGCGAGTCAACACAAGAGCTGTAGGCGTCTTAGTTGATTCAACTGAAAGCTTCCATGCAGCCGCTGTTTCATTACCGTCTGCAGGACGGATAACAGACAGGTTCGGCATAGCGCGAAGTCCAGCAAGCTGCTCGACTGGTTCGTGCGTAGGACCATCTTCTCCTACCGCGATGCTATCATGAGTGAATACGTATGTTACAGGCAAGCCCATTAGTGCAGCTAGTCTGATTGCCGGCTTTAAATATCGGAGAACACGAAGAATGTTCCGCCAAATACCTTAAGTCCACCATGAAGTGCCATACCGTTCATCGCAGCACCCATAGCGAATTCACGAACACCAAACCAGATGTTGCGCCCTTCGAATGAACCTGGGAAGAAGTCACCTGACCCCTTGATCATAGTTTTGTTTGATCCGGCAAGGTCAGCCGATCCACCAACCAAGTAAGGAAGGTTTTTCGCGATTCCGTTAAGTGCTTCTCCAGAGGAAGCTCGGCTCGCAAGACTCTTTCCTTCTTCGTATGCAGGGATGTCTTTATCCCATCCTTCAACTAACTCGCCCTTCATTGCCTTCTCAAGCTGGCTCCTAGTTCAGGATATTCACTCTTATAACTTGAGAAAAGCTCGTTCCAAGCATGTTCTGCTTGTTCACCTTTGTCAGCGATTTGCTGTTTGAAGTGATCATATACTTCACTCGGTACATGGAAGTCTTCTTCAAAAGTCCACTTATAAGCTTCCTTAGTAAGCTTCAATTCATCAGCACCCAGTGGAGCACCGTGAACATCCGATTTACCAGAAAGGTTAGGAGAACCATATCCGATGACCGTCTTGACTTCGATCATTGTTGGACGGTCTTCATCCGTCTTAGCTTCTTCAATTGCTTTGGCGATTTCCTCAAGGTTGTTGCCGTCTTCTACTCGAATGTATTGCCAGCCATATGCCTTGAATCGGCCTTCAACACTTTCTGAGAATGACTTATCAAGATCTCCATCCAAAGAAATATCGTTTGAATCATAAAGAACGATCATTCTGCCTAACTTCAGGTGAGCTGCCAGTGATGCTGCTTCAGCAGATACACCCTCCATTAGATCGCCGTCACCGCAAATGCTATATGTATAGTGATCAACGAGATTATAGTTATCTTTATTGTAAACAGCAGCAAGATGACGTTCAGCCATTGCCATACCAACTGCCATAGCAATTCCCTGGCCAAGTGTCCAGTTGTTGCGTCTACACCAGCAGTGTGGCCGAACTCGGGGTGTCCTGGAGTCTTGCTACCCCATTGGCGGAACTGTTTAATATCATCCATTGTCAGATTATATCCTGCAAGGTGCAGCAAGCTGTATAACAGCATTGAACCGTGTCCTGCAGACAATACAAAACGATCGCGGTTAAACCATTCTGGGTTCTTAGGATTGATGTTCATGTAACGAGTCCACAATGTGTATGCCATTGGAGCTGCCCCCATTGGCATGCCTGGGTGGCCGGAGTTTGCCTTTTCAATTGCATCAATTGATAAAGTACGAATGGAATCAATTGAAAGCATATCAATTTCTTTAAACATTAAATACATCCTTTCTATAGGTACTGGCTACATCCTAATATTATAGCGAGAGAAATTATTATACAACAAATTATGCCTGAAAGAGACAGAAATGAACGTATTGTTATCTATTTTGACACAAACTCGCTGTTGCTATGTAAATGAAAGCCTTTGTGGATGAAGAAATAATTGCAATAGGAGTGCTTTTTCAGTTTGAAGCCCTAATGCCCTAATTAACTATGTATCTTACCCTTAGTCTATTTTCCACTTTAATAGGGAGACGAAATAAAGTAGTCAACTAAATAAAAATGGAATACATGTCGCATGTATTCCAAATTAGTATATATTTAATGAAGCTTATTCTTCGCTTTTTCTTCCTTGAGCTTATCAGGCGTAACATCATTGCCTTCTGGATCGACAATGGTAACACCTTTAAGTGTATTGAGCATAGAAGACCGGAAAGACTGGAGATATTCTGCACGAAGCTTCGTCTGTTCCTTTGCTTCTTCTTTCGTCAACTTAGATGATTTTGCTTTCCTTGCCAGTTCATTGATTCTAGCAATTTTATCACTTGATAGCATTGTAAAGCTCCTTTGTAAAAAATTACGTCAAATGACATCTTACTAAAATTCTTGCGATTTTACAAGAATAGAGCTTTGTTATTCTTTTGTCTCTATGAACTCAAGATATCTTCGGTTCACTGTCGCCTTAGATACGTTATACCAAATCCTCTTAATGTTGCAGCAATTTCAGCGAAAGTCAATCCGTTATTCCGCAGCTTGACGATTTCCTCAATCGGCATTTCTTTGCGGTCACGGCCTGAATGCTCACCTTGATTTTTCAGATTGCGCTGTGGCTTGTACCCATGCTCAATCGCTCGTTTCATGCCACGCTTAATCTTAATATTATGGATTTTCCTCTGATACTCTTCCACCATACTGACAATCTGAAGCACCATCGAATCTGATTCAGAAAGCTGGAGTTCTCCACTGTGGGAGATACTATATAATTTTACATTTTCTTTTAGGATACAATGTAGAATCGCCACCTTGGCATTGCCTCTTCCAAGTCTGGTTTCATCCTGGATGAGCAAGGCCCCAACCTTCTTGTCCTTGATTAAATCCAGCAGCTCCAAGATCCCTTCCCTTTCAAGGTCATAACCACTAGCTTGTTCTTTAATGATACTCGCTACTTCAAATCCATAAGTGCTTGCCAGACGCAGCAACTCTTCTTCCTGCCTGGCCAGCGAGGTTTCCTGCGTTTCCTTTGTTGTACTTACACGGCAATAAATAATTGCTTTCATGTTGTCACCTTATTCTAATCCAATCTATCTTTCTGCTCCGGCAATCTGGGTAGGTTCCATCTGTTCAGCTACAACGGGGATTACCAATTCATCCCCCGGAAAGACCATCTCCCCAATAATTCCGTTTTCTTTTTCTACCCAGCCAATAAATTCATTCTCGGTAAAATTATGTTCGCTGGCAAACGTCTCTGCAATTTCCCACAGTGATTGTCCTTCTTCTATAGTAACAGTTATGTAAGCATCTTCGTTATTTAATTGCGCTTTTGCTACGAATGAAAAGATTAAGCTGACAGCAAGCAGGATCAAGGCATATGAATAGTTTTCCCATAGTTTTTTCATTTACGGCACCCCTTACGAATGTATGTTCGTCTAATTGATTTTATTATAAATCGAACATTTGTTTCGTGTCAACTTAAAAATTCGAACTTATGTTTGTGTCTGTGGAATAGACATGGTATAATTAGGACAAGAAAATATATGAGGTGCGTGAATATGACAAAGTTATCTAAGCGGCAACAAGATATATTTGAATTCATAAAAGGCGAAGTCAAGAAAAAAGGGTATCCGCCATCCGTACGCGAAATCGGTGAAGCGGTTGGACTTGCATCAAGTTCTACTGTGCATGGACATCTTGCAAGACTTGAGAGCAAAGGCTTGATCCGCCGCGATCCTACCAAGCCGCGTGCAATAGAAATACTTGAAATAGAAGAAGATAGCCGCATTCCTAAATATAAAGTGGTTAATGTACCTGTTGTCGGTAAAGTAACAGCTGGTATGCCGATTACGGCAATTGAAAATGTAGAAGAGTACTTCCCTCTTCCTGATCGCCTTGTTCCACATGATGAGCAGGTATTCATGCTGGAAATCATGGGTGACAGTATGATTGAAGCAGGCATTCTCGACGGTGACTATGTTATTGTTAAGCAGCAAAAGACGGCTAATAACGGGGACATTGTTGTAGCGATGACAGAGGATGATGAAGCAACAGTTAAGCGTTTCTTCAAGGAAAAGGATTATTTCAGGCTCCAGCCGGAAAACCCTACGATGGATCCAATCATCCTTCGTAACGTATCCATACTTGGTAAAGTTATCGGTGTATATCGTCATATGCATTAAAAAAGCAAGCGGGCTTCGCTTGCTTTTTTTCTAACTATTTAACTTTTATCTTATGGGACTAGCAAATTTATGAAAAAATAGGTAGAGACCCTAACAACTCGTCCCTCTCTACATAAGATATTGTGTAAGTATCTTTCATGATGGAAAGGAGTAGAGTTTCTAATGGGATACAATCGAAATGACAATGATGTAGCAGGTGTATTTTACCCTAACCGCGACAGAGTCAGGGCTACTGTTGATTTTGATGACCTTTGCCGTGCTGTGCGCCGTTGTTTGATTGAGGACTTAGTAGCCGGTGCTCGGGATGATCGAGATGATGATCGTGACCGCCGCCGCAGGAAATGTGGCTGCAGAAACTAACACCTAACAGAAATCCCGAAAGGACTAGTCCTTTCGGGATTTTTCTATTTCCAGTGAATATTTTGAACAAGCAGTACACCTTTTAACTCTTCATAGTACGCAGCTTTTTGATTTTGATTAAGCCATACATGTACGGTTCCGCTATCTTGATTGGTTCTGATCAATCGTCCCATTCCTTGTCTTAAGCGTAGGAGCATATATGGTATATCTACCTCAGCAGCTGGATTATCCGCATGCTTTCTTTTTGCCTGGAAGACTGGGTCATGAGGCGGGAATGGCATTGATGCAATGATGACTTGAATCAGTGACTCTCCAGGCACGTCCAGTCCTTCCCACAGGCTGTAGGAACAGAGAACGGACTTGATATCATTCTGGAATTCTTTTACGGTCACACTGATTTCACGGTCTCCCTCAAACAAGATAGGGAAATTCCATTCTTGTTTTTCAGACCATGCCCGGAATCGTTCCATTTCCTGCATAGACGAGAACAGAACAAGCGAGCTGCCATTCTTACTTATAAGGTCGTCCCCTATTTTGTTCCATTTCTTCATTTCTTCATCCTCAATGTGTGCCACGAATTCCATTTGCTCTTCATAGTCGAATGGTGAAGCTACAGTAAAGGATGAGTATTTTTCAATTCCAAGGCTTTTTGCTATATAGCTGAAATCTCCAGCCTGGGACAGGGTCGCTGACGAAAATACAAACGGGATGTTTTGGGAAAATACTTCTTTTTTCAATATATCCTCAACGAGTCGAGGCATGATCACAAGCGATGTTTGCACTTCATTTTCTTCTAGCCAGAAAATCCCTTCGTCGTTCTTCAAGAAAACGGAAAGACCATATGCGAAAAACTCGAGATATTCTTCCATGATTTTTAAATGGTATTCGTCAATCAGGAACATTTCCGCGTCAAAAACTAGCTGGTCCATTAAATCGCTAACCTTTTTCTCCAGGGTTTCTGCTGTATTTCTGATACTCGGTAGCATTGGCACTTCTTTTCGATTAGACCCTTCTATCGCAGAGGAGTTTTCAACTAAAAGGTCAAACCATGCATCATGAAGTTCTAAAATATCTTCAATTAAATAAAGAGACTCTTCACGGACATCCTGGTGCATATAACCCGTCAAGACAGTGGTCAAGGTTTGTGAGTTGAATCGGTATGTTAGTCCCTTTTGAGCTGCGAACTCAAGCAAGTGGCCCTCATCAAAAATCACGGTACTTGCTTCCGGCAGCAATGGCATCTGCCCTTCACGTTTACGGGAATCTTTCGTCCAGACATGCTCCATGTAAAAGTCATGAGAGCAAATAATCAAATCGCCTGCATGACGATAGTAATCACGGTTCAAAGTTTGGCCGCAGCGGTGGCGCCAGCTGCATGTTGAGCATTGCTGAAGTGGATCCCAGGCCATCGATGCCCATTTTTCATTTGTGACCCATGGATATTCCTTTCGGTCACCATAACGAGTGAATGAATTCATGGAAATCCCTTCATCAAAGATGAAATCTGGCAACTGATCATGGACGTCAAGGATTTCTTTTTCATTCGACGTGTTTGAAAGGTCATCAAGCTTTTTCACGCACACGTACTGCTCTCTTGCTTTAGCCAATCGGACATCGACCTTCAACCCTAACGCCTTTTCTAGTTTTTCGATATCCCCGCCCTCTTTTACGAGCTGCTCGATCAGTGTTTCATCAGAGCAGGAAACTATCGCCGGCTTGCCCATGTATCTTGCGTATAGAATGGCATAAATGAGATAGACGAAGGTTTTTCCGGTACCGACACCAGCTTCGGCGAAAACAATTCCTTTATTCTTAAAGGCCTGCTCCACCTGGAAGGCCATATAAATCTGCTCATCACGGAGTTCATAGCCCTTTTCAGGCAAGATATCGTAAAAGACATCACCAATGTAATCTCCTAATAAATCAAAGAATGTATCGTTTTTACTGATTGTAAATGGAAGTTTATTTGTCATTCAGGTTCTCCTCGACTATTGATTCCGGCAAAAAGCCAGCTTTTATCATAACAGATAATCAGTCATTTAGTGAAAGAAATGAAATATAATATATAGGTAAAAACTCTAATCCCATCATAAGGAACTAATTGTTAAAATAATTCTATATGAATAAAGGTGAATTTTTAAAATAATGAAGAATCAATATCGGGTGAAAATGAAAAACAAAATTATAAAGAATTTACTGACTCGGAATCTAAAACTTCAAACCTGATATGGAGGGAGTGGAAAATTGAGTATCCACCTGCATTTAATGCTGTTAGTTAGTTTTATGCTGAGGAGAAACAGCGTGACTCTGCCTCTCCTCACTTTTTTTAAACAATAGATCATAAAAGGTGATGCCAAGAGCCAATCCCAGAGGAGCTCCAATATCCAGGTTATCAAGCCGCTCTGGCCAAAATAAATAGTTTGATGTATAAGATACTGCCATCAGGAATACAAAAGTTCCCGCGAATTTCAATATCCGTCTTTTAATATCAAAGCCAGGTAGCTTCTTAACATTTATAGCGATAAGGTTCATTTGAAAAAGCCCAAATAAAAGCAGGAATATAACAAACCCAATTACAAATTTTAAGGAGTTCGGAGTGTCGATATCTGTTAATATAATACTCATCGCTACAAGCAGGCCGATCAGAAAAAATATATATAGCAGCATTGTAATCAACTTTTCTTTTTTGCTAATCAATGTTAGTTCCCCTACTCCCTAACAAACAATTCAGATTCAAGTGCCTTGACCATCTCTTTATCTGTTAATCTTCCGTAACCCTCATTTTCTTTATCGCTGATAATCGTAGCCGTTTCTCCTTCAAACCAAATTCGATAATGATATAATGTTTCAGGCATATTCTTTTCTTCCTGGATAAAGAAGGTGGCAATTATATCTTCTTTTCTTGCCATTTCTGGTTTTGTGTTAGGCGACCATTTAATTTTATCGAATGCCTGCTGAATTTTCTTCAGCCTTTCTTTTAGGGCAATGATCTCTTCTTCACCATCATTTTTGCCCTCTTCAGATATTTTTTGCACATCTATCCTCGTAAGCTCCGGTTCAAAACTGGCACTGCATCCTGCAATGGAAAGGAAAATCACAAGTAATCCTATAGTAAGTTTTTTCATCTTAATCCTCATCCTGTTTACGATTTGCTTTTAAATCAACCAGATGGTAGTTTTCTTCTGAGATTTCCTCGAATGAAGTGATAACTTCACGAAACCTTTTGAACAAAACCTGAATTTCGGGTTGTTGGTCTATGATTTGAATGGTGTCATTATAAATATCTTCATTTTTACAAGTGTGTATCTCAAGCCATTTTGTTTTATCAAGCTTGCTTTGGAGATGAAATGTCTTGTTGTCTAGGAATCTAGAATAAACCCGGTCTGCTTCCTCCTGGATTTTCAGGTATTCCTGTTCTTTTCCTGACTTTATTTGGTAACTATATATCTTCACAAACACATTTACACCTCTCAAATCCACCTATAACTTTATATCATTCATATAAATCTCCCAAATTATTAGTTATGGGTATATTGTTTTTTTGCAGTTTCTCCATGATTTTGAACCTGTTGTTCTTCACCTTGCTGTTATAAGGCAATTCGACCACTTCTCCAGCTTTTGTGACTAGATTTAAATGGTCCACTACGGTTACACCATTACTTTTTACGAAAATTTCTTTTGCTTCTATAACGTCCTCCCAATAATAGGAGTTGATGGTGTTGAACGTTTTATAATCATTAAAATGCATTCCCTGGTCATCAAGGTAATAATAGTTTGACACGCCGAACATGAAGAATGGCAAGCATCCTATCATGATGAGAAGTGTAATCCACTTGATGCCTTTCCATTCAAACTTCCATGCGAAAAATAAATGCAGAAATAGAGATACCGCTATCCAAAGCATGCCAATCATGAAAATTACATATGCAGATGATGGTGTATCATAAAACCATTTATCAGCTGAGAGGTAAAGATAATCCTGAATAATATAAACAAAAACAAGAGGCATGAACAAACTGCTGATGATTAAAATAATTGCGCTCACGAGGATTATATTAGATGAATTCTCTGTATTTAAACTTAAACGTGCCATTATTTTCCCTCCTTCTCCCTGGATAAATGTTAATACGTTTATCAGGGAGAAGGTTTCAAATATTCCAAAAATTTACTTAAAATTTATTGAACGATCGACATTAAAAATGCTTTTCCAATGGCTCCGTACTCTGTGTGTAGCCATTTCTTCCGTAAAACTCGATGCTCGTATCGCTAGGCCAGACTATGATGAACTCGTACTTCTCTTCTTCAGCCCATTCATTGACACGTGACAGCAACTTGCTCCCAGTCCCTTTTCCCCTATATTCAGGAACGGTATATACATTTGTCATATAGGCAAACGGATTTGTGACCCTGCCTGGACGCGGGACCTTATGGATCAATTCTATGTAAATATGAGAAACTATTTCCCCGTTGTTCTCGGCAATCCAGACAAACCACTGGCCGCTATCCATCGCAGATTCGAGAAACCCTCTGCATTCATCCTCAAACGGTCTATACTCCACACCTTCTCCCATTTCGGGGTAGTCTTCGAGCGTAAAGTCCCATCTCATTTTTATTAATTGATCAATATCCCCTTGGTTGGCTAATCTAATTTTCATATTCCCCTCCGTTGATATAAAAGATGTTCGCTGCTTTTAGGTGAAATTCTGCTGCCACTTATCTGCTTTCTTTTCTCATTTTCCCCAAAAAATAACTCAAACCAAAAGGAAGCAAAGGAACGAGAGCCAATAGCCTAAATTCATTCTCCGCTCCCAGAAAATAAAGGGACGGAAGGGTAACGGCCATTCCACTCATAAGTAGAAGTTTCCAGGATTTATTTATCAAGCCCCAAATAAACAGGAAGCCTGACGCCACAATCAATAACCAAAATATTGTCCCTGCCATGCTTAATCCTCCTAAAATATTATGGTTTTTTCTGTAGTCGGTTCTTCATTCACACCAGAATTCCTTTGTATAAAAGATTGATTGTGCCAATCTTCTGCTACTAATCTCTTTTCAGCACAAATCCACTTCAAAGCCAGCACCATAGTTATTTTTCCAGCAGCCACAGACCACCAATGTTAACACCTGTGAATTCCTCCATATTACCTTGTTCATCTTTTAGCAATAATGCTCCTTTGGCGAACAGCAAATACCAATCAAACGAGTAGCCCTGGATCGAATAAGTTTCGATCTCCGTCTTCAACTCGTCATATATCACCACTTGAGAGACTTTCACACATTCAATGCTAAAACAATTGTATTCTGTATGATCACTGATATGATTTAGAAACGATTGTTGATGCTTCGGTACGGCAGCTCCCAAAAAAATCAAAAGAATAATAATGATACTGATTAAGTATGAAAAATTAAACTGATGCTCAACAAGCATGATCCATAAAGCAACTGCTGAAAAAAAGCTAATCCATAAAAGCCAGCCAATGTCGAAAAACATATTTGCAAGGAATGAATTGATAGCAAGGAAGATCAAATAACGAATAACATTGGCGATTGGACGGGCTTTTATCTCCTCTTCTACTTCTTGCTCCAGTCCAACTGTCTTTTTACTGATAAATAGATGATAAGTTGAGTATAAAATGGCTATGGCCATACCTATGAAAGAAATCATTAAAGAACCTTTATCCATATAAGTCACCCTAACAGAAAAATTTCAACATCCTACAAACTCAATTTGAACCAACTGCCATGCCGTCGGTTTCCCCGATTGTGTTCAAGCTTTCTTGTCCCTCGAAATAATAGTCAAGGTGAAGCTTTGCATCGTAAATATTATTGTATATATGAAAAATTGCCCTTCGTTTTCCTATTTCTATTACTTGCTCCAGTAGCTTCTCCTTAGTTTCGACGGGCATTTGATTGGCAACATGGGTATCATATCAGTCCCACCATAAGATCAACTTCATAGTTTCTCTCATTTCTTCAACTAAACCATTGATGCTTCCTGAGCCCTGTTCCACGATATCAGGACAGAATTTATAAATTTCTGTTGCAAATACTCTTAGGGCTTTTCCTTCGGGAAAAACTTCAAAGTTCGCTTCTACCCAATCGTAATCTGCGCCAATAATGATAAATGGATAACGTCTATACCATTCCTTAAGTTTAGAAATAACCCTTTCATTACTAATGTCGTAGTTATCCCCATTCGTCTGCTGGACCCTAATGATATCAAACTGGTCTGACCCAGGAATGATGCCGATTTTTTGATGATCAGAATCACATATAAAAGCCAGGTAGTTTATTGACTTAAGTTCCTCTTTTAATTTCAAAACCAATCGATCCGCTTCTTCCTGTTTGACTTCCACATATATCCCCGCAATATCAGCTGGTTTTTCAGTATATAAATCCATTTTGTAAAAAGGGTGAATTTTACCATTTATACTTCTTTTGACCATTGCCAGTGCCTCTTGTGAAATTCCGCTTTGTTCTACTTCAAACTCGATTTCCTTACTCTTGCCAAAGCCAAATAGCTTTTTCCACTTCATTTCGCATCACCTGCAGTTTTAGTTAATCAGTTCATAATAAGGAATGACTAGATCGGCTTTCTCTACTGGCCGGAGGTTTTCCATGTAGTAGCCCTCCGCTTTCCAGTATCTGTTCCTGAACCTTGCGATTTTCTGCTGGGTTTGATAGCTTTCCCGTGCGAACCTTATATCTCTCGGACAGTCTATAAAGACGGTAAAATCCAAGTATGGTCTCCATTCCTTTCTCTGGAGAAAAACCCCTTCAACAATAAAGACATCTTTTCCGTTCAACTGCAGCTTTTGATAAACATGTTCATCCAACTTATGATCATAAAACGGGAGTTCAATTTCATTTGAATGGACCAAGTTACCAAGCAAGGATTTACTTAACCACTCTACATCCCACTGCAAGAAATAATACTCCTGCCATTCCTCGTGGCCGGTATTGTACCTTTTTGACCGTCCAACTATGTGGTCGTCCAAGTGAAAGACCATATTTTCAATCTGTTTTTCAGAAAGCACGGAAGCAAATTTCTTCACAAAAGTTGTTTTCCCTGACCTGCTCAGGCCATCTATACCTAAAATAATCTGTTTATTTTGACGAACTGCCGATACGATTTTTGTCATTAATATATCTACCGCATCCATGATCGTAACCTCACATTTCAAAGTTGAAAAATACCTATACTTATTCGCTAAGTCGACACGCATTTCCTTTTTAAGGAAAAATAATACCACCTATTCAAGGCGGCATTATTTGTACTGCAGTTTGATATTTATTTTCTCTGCCTCTTCAATGCTTTCTTTTAACCAGATGGGAGCCTTGGGATGGGCAAGAATTTCTGCTGCCGTCATCCAATATACTGCATCAACTTCATCTACACTTTTTGGATATGGTTCGCCGGCGTCAATTTCACAATAAAATACGAGATCAAGTACTTCCCTTCCATCCGGAAGAACAAAAGAAGTATTCCGAACATATTTAACATCATTCTTTATTGTGATGCCCACTTCCTCAAAGAGTTCCCGTTTCAAAGTTCGCTCAAGTAAGTCTTTTGAGAATCCCTCGTTTTCTGCCGTTCCGCCAACAAGCGAAAGAAGCCCTCCGGCATGTTCCTCTTTGGAACTCCTTTCAATAACAAGCCACTTTCCTTCCCTGTAAATAGCGCCTTCAACATTCAAAACAAACATTCGAGATCCCCTTTCCAATTGCTCTATTTTAATTCGGATAACTCATTTGTATCCCTTCTTTAAGCCTAAAGGCCTGTAACTTTTTTCAAAGGTCCCAGGAAGCAATTATTACCAAAAAGTTACACATATTATTTACTATTAAAATTTACTGAAAATTCGATAAATTTACACATGCTTTTCCAACATTACTACTTGTATAATAGTAATACACCTAGAGTTACTGAAGGTCGACCAACAAAAATAGGAGAGTGATCAATTTGTTAGAAAACGTTATTTTCGCAATGGTCATCGGTGGATTTGTTGGACTGACAGCTCATGTGAGAAAACGAGGCAAGATCATCATGCCTAGAAGAACAAAGAAATTCATTTACCTTGGTTTCTTGGAAGAAATCCTCACCGGTTCATTAGCGGCCGCACTATTGGTAGTCTCTTCAGAAGCTGATTCACTGCTTAGAGTTTTTTTGATGTCCATCATGGCGGGTTTCGGGGGTGATGCCTTACTAAGAGGACTTGAATTATTTCGAATAGGAAGCAGTAGCCAGGGCGGGGAGGATATTGGCAAATGAAAAAACCAACACCTCAGCCTAAGAGAAAGAAGTTTGCTAACGCCATTGGTCAAGCAGCTTCCAGAGTGCTTGTTTTTTTTTGATAAAAAAGAAGTTGGGAAACTTTTAAGCCTACCCCTTTCCCCCTAAACATCACCTTTCATTAATATAAATCCCTTTTTAAACCAAAATCGGAATATTGATTTTCAGTTCAGGTGTATCTTTCAAAGGATTAAAGCTTCCTGGATACTCTTCCAGATGCTCTAATTCACTCTGCTTTAATGAATAGCCATTCTGTTTGATCCAAGCATACAATCCTGTATAAGCTTCCTGCACTGCTTTTCCCTTATACTCTGTACTGGCAAAAGCATAGGCCGAAACCGTAATAAGCTCCATTTTCTCAGGTATAACCGTCGTATCTTCAACTTCTAAAGCCAGATAATATGTAAAACCATTTTCGTTAATATGATAAGAAAGCCCAATAATGTTCTCTGGATTTACAGCGCTTTTTATTTCATTTTTCCTTTCAAGAAATCCCTTATGAAAGCTTTTGATTTCTCCCTTTGCTGCCTGTTCAAAAGTACCGATCCATTTAACCCCAATAGCCTTAAATGCTTCTTTATTGATGATCTTAGTTACCATTGTCATATCCTCTCCTTTTTTTCGTACATTTTTCTAATCAGCCAGGGAAAAGTAAGACTAAAACATTGAGGAGAAACATGATGGATCTTAAACTTTTCAAGCTAATCAACAGACTTTCTGGCCGCTTTTCACCAGTGGATCAACTAATGATCCTTATTTCGAATCGTGTACGCTATGCTTATCTTTTGATCATAGTATTGATGCTGTTCAAAAACCGGTTTAACAAAAAAATTGCTCTAGAAACGGGGATTGCGGTTACCATCAGCTTTCTTTCCCATTTCTTCATCCATATATTTTATTTTAAACCTCGCCCCTTCATTAGACGACGTGTCGGAATCCTTATTCCGTCAAAAATAGATTCTTCCTTTCCCAGCAAGCATACAATGCTCGCTTTTGCGGCTTCTACCACTGTATTCATGTTTCACCGGACTCTCGGTACGATCATGATGTGGATGTCTGCGCTAACCGGCTTCTCCCGTGTCTGGGTTGGTCACCACTATCCATCAGATATCATCGGAAGCGCTTTTCTTGGTTCACTGACAAGTTTGGTGACACGAATCGTTTCATTTAGTAAATTCGGAAACAAACCTGAAGCCAACTAACGACCTTTTAACTTGATGACGGACACTTTTTCGGGATTTCTTCTCTTTTCTGTCCGTCATGCCCTTGATGACGGACACTTTTCCGGGTTTTCCTCTTATTTCTGTCCGTCATGGCCTTGATGACGGACACTTTTCCGGGATTTCTTCTCTTTTCTGTCCGTCATAGCCTTGATGACGGACTCTTTTTCCTTTCCTTGCTTTCACTGATTTTTGTCCGTCATACCAGTAAACCTCAGCCTAAAGGGTGTAAGCAGCCAACTGCTCTCCCCATGGTGCTATTTCTGTCTCAACAAATCCGGCCCTCGTGTATGTAGCTCTAACCCTTCGTTCTCCTGATTATAGCCAATCATGATCATTGGGATTCCGTTCGTGTTCATTCTGTTAATCTCTTCAACTACTAATTTTACCGCAGCAGTCCCGTAACCTTTACCCTGATGCAGCTCATCGATCATTAATCGATAAATCCAATAATTATTGTCATCAGGGTCAATTCCATACATAGCGAAACCCACCATTGATCTGCGGCATAAATACCACTTGCTGTGAACTGATCAAGAAATTGGACTTCGGAGATGGAATACAAATTAGAAGCGACAAAGTTCATTTGCTCTTCCTTAACCTTTAACTGAATTGCGTCTTCCTAGTTATTTTTTGTAATCGGCTTTAAAGTCAACATCCTAAAATTACTCCTTTTTATCTATAAAAAATAAAAATCTTAACCGATGTTTTTGGTATTTACGTCCGCTTGTTTACGAGGCAACCTTTGATAAATACTCCCTCATTTTCTGCTCATATTCCATTGGATATGGATAACCCAAATTCTCCCCGATTTCTTGTGCCAGGCGGCTAAAAAGATTACAATCCCCATTTTTCGCTCTGTCTATTTCTATGCCTAATCCCCAATTTCCCGTTTTTCTACACTCAATCGCTCAACTTCTTTTTCCAAAAAATCAAGTCGTCGATGAATCCGGTAAATGATCGGTAAGTATGCAATAATGACAATGATGAACCACCCCATTTTTTCCCCCTTAACCTTGCTGAATTTTGAGTCCTAGAACTTAATCTAAATAATTAATTCGTTTTTCTGTGCAGATATCCTTTAAATAATATGAATCTCAGGCTGACTGGCAAGGATTATTTGAGTTTGCATTCATTGTTTGCTACAGTTAAATTAAGGATACTTAAACCTATCTAGATGTTGTTAAATAAATTGAGTAAATAGCCGGGGAGTGTACAAAAAAATGGAATCAACTTTTAACCAAAGAGATGAAGTGACCGATTTCATCCAATCCAACAGGGAACTTTTTGAACAACACTTGTTATCAGAAGCGGTGAATGTCGCTTCGAAGATTAATGAGATTCTCCAAAAAGGGAATATTGACCTTTTAAAAAACGCTGAAATCTTAATTGTTTACATAGTGGAGCAGCAAGAAGAGAATCTGGTTGCTTTTGCTGAACAAGAAGGGATTGCCTGGGCAGAACATTCGTTAACTGTTGCTTTCAAGCTGGAATGGATTCAGGCGATCCGCAGAACTTTGTGGCATTTCCTAAACAAATATGATCAAATGTATAACCGATTTTCTGACCGCGAGGAATTCTTCAAACTTGAAAAAAAGATCAATGACCGAGTTGACCAATTCCTGAATACCTTCTTCCTGACTTATACGAAGTACAAAGATGAGCTGCTTAACTCGCAGAGAAAATTGGTTGAACACTTATCGGTCCCAATTATCCCAGTCAGCGGTTCCGTTGCCGTACTTCCTCTAATCGGCATGATGGATGACTACAGAATGCAGATTATCGAAGAGAAGGTCCTGATGGATATTTCAAAACTAAAGGTCCAAACATTGATTATGGATCTTTCGGGAATTGCAGACATGGAAATGGACGTCATCTCCCATTTCCAAAAAGTTTTGAGCGGCGTTTCGATGATGGGTTCAAACGCCGTCATTACCGGAATGCGTCCTGAGCTTGTAAGAAAAATGATTCATGCAGGAATCACTTTTAAGGCAGAAACCAAAGGTACGTTACAGCAAACACTGAGGTCCTATTTGGATAAAGAAGTTACGAAATAATTTAGCAAAAGCCCCTAGTCTAATTCTAGGGGCTTTCCTCCCGGCTTTAACATGAGCTTGCTCATTAATATCCCGAATGATTTTACCGTACTTATATTTGCAAAATTTCGCGGATATCTTCCTCTGTCAAGGAAGCTGAGCTTTTTTCTTCAATAATTTCTTCGATCACATTCCGCTTTTTATCCTGCAGATCGTTCATCTTCTCTTCAATTGTCCCGCTGGCAATCAATTTAATAACCTGGACTTTATTTTTCTGTCCCATTCGGTGGGCTCGGTCTGCGGCCTGCTCCTCTACGGCCGGATTCCACCATAAATCGTAAAGGATGACTGTGTCTGCTCCTGTTAAGTTTAAGCCGGTGCCCCCTGCTTTCAGGGAAATCAGGAAAAAGTCCCGTTCTCCGGCGTTAAACTTTTCGCAGGTTTCTACTCGATCCTGAGGAGGTGTTTGTCCGTCCAGGTAGAAGAATGGAATCCCCTCGTATGCTAAGTCCCTGCCGATCAAGTCGAGCATTTTCGTGAACTGTGAAAATATAAGTACCCTTCTTCCGGCAAACCTGGACTCCTCGATTATTTGTTTCAACTGTTCAAATTTAGCCGATGTTCCCTTATATCCATCCACAAACAAGGCGGGATGGCAGCATATTTGCCTTAATCGCGTCAGGCCAGCAAGGATTTTGATCCGGTTTTTCCTTATCGTATTCTTATCCAGCTGCTTTAAGGTTTGATGGCGAAGCTTTGCCAGGTATGCCGCATAAAGCTTTTTCTGTTCAGGCAGCAGTTCAACTCTATCGATTGATTCAATTTTCTCTGGCAGTTCCCCAAGCACTTCTTCCTTTACCCGTCGCAGTAAAAATGGCCGAATCCTGCGGGCAATCGTCTTGCTTGTCAGGTTGCTGTATTCCTTCAACCCTTGGAATAACTCAGGAAATACCACCCGGAAAATAGACCATAATTCCTCGATCGAGTTTTCAATCGGCGTACCGGTCAACGCGAACCGGTGATCTGCCTGTATGTTCATCACTGCTTTTGCCGTTTGAGTCAACGGATTTTTGAACGCCTGTGCTTCATCGAAAAAGACAGTATGAAAATTATTTTTTTCGTATAGGTGAATATCCCTCCGCAGGAGAATGTAGGAAGTAATAACAACATCAATACCCGAAACATCCTTTAACAGCTTGGAACGCTCCTCTTTATTGCCATCGATGATTACTGCCTGAATTTCAGGAGTGAATTTCAAAAATTCACTGAGCCAGTTATATACCAGGGATGATGGACAAACAATCAGGACGGATTGATTTCTCTTCCTTACATGTGATAGTTCTGAAGCAATATAGGTGATACTTTGAAGTGTTTTACCAAGACCCATATCATCTGCCAGGATTCCGCCAAATCCGTAACTTGCAAGAGTTTTCATCCATTGGAAACCATGTTTCTGGTATTCATGTAAAATTGGCTCCAATTTATCAGGGACATCGAACTTAACTTTTCCGGGGGTGCTGATTTCATCCATAAAATCACGAAAAGAATCCTCTAATTGCAGTATGGATCCATCCTCGAATGATTCTAGCATTTGCATACCACGAACAATCGGGATATTTAACCCTTTTTCCAAATCTTCATCCTGGATTGGCCCTGCCTTCAAGAAACGCTGGATTTCTTCCCATTCCCTCGTTTCCAGAGACATCAATGCCCCGTTGCTTAAACGATAATATTTCCGTTTTTCCTCAAGAGCTTCAAGGATTTCCCTGATATGTTTTTCAGGAATCCCATCCATTTCAAATTTGAATTCAAGCCAGTTTGTCCGCTCTTTTTTCACCTTGACACGTATTTGCGGCCGGGCCGGCTCCCTGAAAATCCGATTCCTAACGGCTGTTGTAGCGTATATATGAACAAGCTTTTGCAGCTTTGGCATGACATGATACAGAAATTCATATTCAAGCTCTTCATTATACAAAAAATAACCGCCATCCGTTTTCGCGAAAGAACCTTCATCCAGCAACTCAAGGATTTGGTCCTCCTTGGCCATGTCCCTGATTAACAGCGAATTCACTTTCGGTTCCCTCTCCTCGAGCGGATTGAAAAGAATTTTTCCATATTGGAATTCGATTCCTGCCAGTAATCGGTTATTCACCCGATCAAGATACAGCATTGCAATCAACGGCTCAGTTAGAAATTGCTTTGTTATGTCGCCATCTATTTGGACTTTCCCAATATGGCGCAGGCCTGGTACCACTTTTTCCACAAAGAAGCCCATCTGGTCCTGTAAAATCGGTATGCTATCTGTTTTTGATTGCGCAAGCATATTTCTCAGTTCAAATAATCTGCTGCAATCCTCGGTGCTGAGCTGGATCAACTGGGTTTTCAACCAAACGAGGTCATATTTATGAAGAACAATCAGATCGGAGATTCCAGCAATTTTTAACGTATAATCTTTCTCAGTGAGCTTTTCAAAATTGAACAAAAGCGGAAGCCTTTTTTTCGAAACAGAAAACCTCCCGGTAACCTCGCCAGCCTCAATTAATTTAACATCCGTAGCCTTTTCCAGCAGCGGCACTAACAGATGCCAAAAAGATGGCGGAATTATCAATATGGAGTAGTCATTCTCATCTTTCAACGATAACTCTGAGTCCTGGACGATTTCGATAAGCTTTTTGATGATAGAGTCGATATCGTTTTGAAAACAATGAAGCTTTGGGTTATAGGTGAACAAGTCAGAAAGCAATGCAGTCTCCCGGTTCGCCACACTCTTCAGAAATCCCGAAATATCCTCGATTATGATTGGACCAATGCTCATCGAGACACCCAGCATCATTTGCTGATCACTTGCTTCAACCGTTTTGATATTGAACTGGGTATTCAGTACCTTTCTGTTTTCAAAATGGAGCTGATGGCCGCTTGTCCTTCGAGGTTCTTCACTGAAAATGTTCAGCACTCCTTCTGCGAGCCCATTTCCAGGCCAATCATTATTTTTTATCGCATTTGATGCCCCCTGCTTTTGCTCATCCAAAATAGCGAGCAATACTGCGGCCACATGCTGGCACTCATGTTTGACAGACGCAAGCTTTGGACATTTGCACTCAGTTGTGAAACGGCCGTCCCCATTACTGGTGACAGTGACATGAAATACATCTGTCCCTGTCACAGTTGCAATCACCCGTTGCTCATTGAAGTCAGTAAACTCAACTTTTCCCGCACGGTAAAACGCATCCCCACGCTTGAAGGAAACAGTTCCGCATATATCTTTGATGACTTTTTGATTTAGTTTTATATCCATGCTCTGCTCCCTCCTCGAAGATGCATTAATCAATATTTATTAGTGTAGACTTTATCTGCTCATTTGTTAAGCAGGAATGCAAAGAGCATGGAGAATTCTCCATGCTCTTTAAAAAAGGAATGCAAGCTATTCATCATTAGATTCTACATAATTTTTAAGTACTGATAGTTTTTTATCCCAATATACCTCGAAAAACGAAAGCCATTCCTGCAATTCCTGAAGCGGTTCTGGCTGTAATGTATATCGAGTTTCACGTCCAATTCTTTTACTCGATACCAGACCTGCTTCAGATAACACAAATAAGTGCTTATTAATGGCCGTCCTGGTGATCGGAAATTCTTCGGTTATGGATGCAACCGGCATCTCCTTGTCTGCGAGCAGCTTCAGGATTTTTCGTCTATTTGGATCCGCGACTGCCTGGAACACATCATGTCTCGCTGCAGTAGATGGCATGTTAACCCTCGATGTAGGATGGAAGTGCTTCGTTAATGATTTTATCCCAGCCATTATCCATGATTCCCTGGATAACAGTATGAGGCTGACCAAATTCCGTAACCTTATCAGGATCCCAACCTGAGTGAATTAAGGTGAACTCTGTCTTCCCTTCCAGCTCCTTCAGTTCAAACACAAGGTGCCATTCCTTCCCCCAATCAAAGCCGAGACGATTCGGTGGATCCAATTCTGTCACTTTGCATGGTGAGTCACCAAATGGACCTGCGTGGAGAATGAATTCCTTACCAACTTCGGCTTCAAATGTATTTGGCATCCACCAGGCTTCAATTCCTTCTGATGTTGCGACTGCTTTCCATACTTTTTCAATAGGAAGGCGCATTTAAAGCGATAGTTTTACGAATTTCTCTTTGTGTATCCATATTTTTAGCCTCCATTATCTAATAACACTATTTGGTGTCACTTTATAAATTTATAACACCTTTTAGTGTCATGTTAACAAAATGAACCAGGCACAAAGTATAGTACCTGGTCCACTTTTAAATTAAATCTCAATAATAATCGGCAAAATCATCGGCCTTCTTCTTGTCTTTTGGAAGATGTGCTGACCAACTGCTTTTTTGATGCCCTGCTTAATGACATTCCAGCGATGGACATTGTCTTCTTGAAGTTCCGTTACTGTTTTCGTCACGAGATTGTTTACATTTTTCATCAAGTCCTCCGAGTTTTTCACAAAGACAAACCCACGGGATATAGTATCCGGTCCTGAAATGATTTTTCTTTCGGCTTTGCTTAATGTCAGGACAATGACCAGCATTCCATCCTCGGATAACAGCTTCCTGTCCCTGAGCACGATTTCACCGACATCCCCGACACTTACACCATCAACATACGTATCACCCGCTGGGACATTGCGGGTCTGGCGCGCTTCTCCATTTTCAATGTCAACAATATCGCCATTTTTAACGATGAATGTATTCCTTTTTTCTACACCAACGGATTCTGCCAGCAAGCGGTGGTGATGCAGCATCCTGTACTCCCCGTGAATCGGGATGAAATACTTCGGCTTCATCAAGGTCAGCATCAACTTAAGGTCTTCCTGGTAGCCGTGGCCGGAAACATGCATGCCAGTTGAGTTTCCTAGTCCGTATATCACTTTCGCGCCAAGCATGAACAAGTTGTCGATTATTTTTGAGACATCCTTTTCGTTCCCAGGGATCGGGGACGCTGCCATTATCACCGTATCTCCCGGGTAAACCGAAACATCACGGAAATTCCCGGTGGAGAGCCTGGCAAGAGCTGCCATTGGTTCCCCCTGGCTTCCTGTACATAAAATCGCTACTTTATCAGGTTCAAGCTGATCGGCAGCTTTTGGTTCGATCAGCATGCCTTCCGGAACATTTAAGTAACCTCTTTCAATTGCGACGTCTACAACATTCACCATGCTCCTGCCAAGCAGTGCAAGCTTCCTGTTTGTCTTGATCGCTGCTTCGACAACCTGCTGGAGCCTGTTCACATTCGAGGCAAAGGTAGAAACAAAGATTTTCCCATCTGCTCTCATGAATGCTTCTTCCAAATGGCTCTCCACCATCCGCTCCGAAGGCGTCAGACCAGGCCGTTCGGCATTGGTACTCTCTGATAATAAAACCGTAACTCCTTCAGTCCCGATTCTAGCCATCTTATGAATTTCCGATTGCTCATCATTTGCGGGAGTAAGGTCGAATTTGAAATCTCCTGTATGGACAACATTCCCTTCTGGAGTGTAGATAACAACACCCAGGCAATCAGGTATGCTATGGCTAACTTTGAAGAAAGAAAGCTTGACCTTGCCAAAATCAAATTCTGAATCCGAGTTGATTTTTTTCAGTTCAGTGCCTCTTAAAAGCTTGTGCTCACTTAGCTTCAACTCGATTAATCCAAGTGTGAAATTCGTAGCATAAACAGGCGCTTTCAGCTTCTTGAAGAAGTATGGCACCCCGCCAATATGATCTTCGTGGCCATGGGTCAAAATCAGACCGCGAATTTTTTCTCTGTTCTCCTCCAAGTAGGTCATTTCAGGAATGATCAAATCGATTCCCAGCAAACTCTCATCTGGGAACTTCCCGCCACAGTCAATCACAAAAATATCGTCCTCATATTGGACAACATACATGTTTTTTCCGATTTCATTGATGCCGCCCAAGGCGAATATTGATAAAGTCACGTCAAATCCTCCTAATCCGTAATCGATTTTGTTAGTATTGCCAATTGTTTTTCCGATTATTTAGGCTTGAAGAGGAATAACCCATACTTTCGATACCCTTTAATGAGTTGCAAATCCGTTTTATTGGCGGAGTTACAATTGTATTGGCGAAATCCAAATGTTTATTCGTAAATTAGAAATTTTATTCGCAAAACCTATAAGTTTATTCGCAAAAAAATGATTTTATTCGCAAAATCTATATATTTATTCGCAAAAAAATGATTTTATTCGCAAACTGGAAAAAAAGCGAGGTTTTTTCCAGTTCTTTTTCGTCAAAAGAATGACCAACTCGCTCAATAGCGAATTGGCCGTCTTTACTTATTTTTCAATCCATGTATACATATACTGGTCGTCTTCAATAGCTTTTGCTTTCTTCACTGTCTTCAAGGGACGGAATGTATCGATCATGACGGCAAGCTCCGGCGTTTCTTTTTTGCCGATGCTTGCTTCTGTCTTGCCTGGGTGTGGTCCGTGCGGGATTCCGCTTGGATGCAATGTGATCGAGCCTTCCTTGATTCCCTTGCGGCTCATGAAATTGCCTTCTACATAATACAGCAGTTCATCACTGTTGACGTTGCTGTGGTAATATGGCGCCGGGATCGCTTCAGGATGGTAATCGTAAAGCCTTGGGACGAAGGAACATACAACATAATTATGGCCTTCGAACGTCTGATGGACTGGCGGCGGCTGATGGATTCGGCCAGTGATTGGCTCAAAGTCCTCGATATTGAATGCCCATGGATACAAATATCCATCCCAGCCGACAACATCAAGAGGATGGTGGTTCAGCACATGACGGTGCAGATAGCCGCGCGTCTTCGTGATCACTTCATGCTCCCCTTTTTCAGAGAAGGTTTCCAACGTTTCCGGCCCGCGGATATCACGTTCACAGAATGGGCTGTGCTCGAGCAGCTGCCCATATTCATTTCGATATCGTCTTGGAGTAGTAATCTGGCTGAACGATTCAACAATCAATGCCTTTGTCGGCTTGGAACCGTCTGTAACAACCCTGTACATCGTGCCGATTGGAATCACGACATAATCACCAGGACGATAGTTTATAGTTCCAAACATTGTTTCTACCTTGCCGGATCCATGATGGAAAAAGAACATCTCGTCTCCATCGCCATTTCGGTAAAATAGCTTCATCGGCTCGGTAATATTCGCAAATCCAATCAAAAGATCGTCATTGCCAAGGATATATTCCCTTCCACTTAACGCGTCCCCAGTTTGCGTGATCTGGTCAGTCAGGAAGTGCCGATGGTTCAGTGAACCCTGTTCCTCATATTCAGGCAGGTAGCTGCCGATCAATTCGCTTTTCACTACCTCTGTTGGCATATGGTGGTGATAAAGAATAGACTGTGTGCCAGAAAAACCTTTTGTTCCCATTACCTGCTCCCTGAACAGCGAACCATCTTCCTTTTTAAAAATGGTATGGCGTTTCTTCGGGATTTCTCCCAGCTGGCGGTAGTACATGAAAACACCTTCTTTCTACTCTTCTATAATTTTGTTTTTCAGGACACCAAGTCCTGTAATCTCAAGTTCTACTTCATCACCCGGCTCAAGCCAGCGATGGACATCGGTGCCAAGTTCTAGGATACAGCCTGTTCCGACTGTTCCTGAGCCGATCACTTCACCAGGATACAGAGTCGTACCCGTTGATGCACGCTCAATCATTTCACCGAATGAATAATATATGTCCTTCATATTTCCCTTAGACAGCTCCTTGCCGTTGACACGGGCAACCATTTCAAGGTCATAGCCTTTCCCCGCTTTGAGGTATTCCAGCTCATCTTTAGTGACCAGATGCGGACCGATTGAAGTAGCGAAATCTTTCCCCTTCGCCGGACCAAGTCCGACCTTCATTTCCTGTCGCTGCAGGTCGCGGGCACTCCAGTCATTCATGATAAAAAAGCCAAAAATATGCTGTTCGGCATCCTCCGCCTTGATATTCCGGCCTTCCTTGCCGATGACACAGGCGATTTCCAGTTCGTAATCCATCCATTCACAGGCTTGGGGCCGGTTGATTTCTTCCTCGGGACCCCTGATGGCAAGGTGATTGGTAAAATAAAAAACCGGAATCTCATACCATTCAGGAATCATTTCAAGGCCTCGGTTTTCCCGTGCTGTTTTTACATGCTGCTCGAAAGCGTAAAAATCACGGACACTCTTCGGATTCGGCAGCGGCGATTTTAAGTTGACTTCTTCCAAGGTATATGAACCATTGCCAGTTTCAATCAGACCTTTATTTTCCTCGATATACCCCCTGAATACTTCGTGGTTTTCGATGAATGCAAGCATATTGTCCGGCAATATGCCGTTTGATGCTTCGTGCATATCGACAGCCTGACTCTTTGAATTAATCCAGCCCGCACGGATTGAACCGTCTTTTTTCATAAATGTAATGAATCTCATATCATCACCTATTTCCTTTGCAGCTCAAAGGTTTTTGCCAGCGGCAGCGTGTACGTCGCTCCTGCCAGCCTGCCTACCGGATTCAATTTTTCCGAATTGATGCGCCCGCTTTCATAAAGTTCATCCGCTACATGTACATGAACGACCTTGCCGATGACAAGGCTGCCTGCTCCCGCTTCTTCTCCGCCAAAGTGAAGGACCTGATCAAGAACACATTCAAGGTGGACCTTAGACTCCTTGACCCGTGACGGCTTAACCGCCACACTATCGGCCTTGTTCAGGCCAGAAGCCTCGAATTCATCGACATCGGATCCGAATTCAGTAGCGCAGTCATTCATCTGCTGGACGAACTCCTCACTGACAATATTGATGATAAATTCCTTTGTGCCTTCAATATTTTTCAGAGTATCCTTTTTTGCGCCATCTGTCCCTCTTCTCATTGGCGAAAAGCAGATCATCATGGGATTCGCGCTGATGACTGTAAAGAAACTGAATGGAGCCAAATTGGCGTTCCCGTTTTCATCCTGGCTGGAGACAAAGGCGATTGGCCGCGGCAGGACAGAGCCTTGCAAAAGCTTATAGGCGTCTCTCCATTCAAGCGTATTAGTTTTGATTTCCATGTCTTACACCGCCCTTTCGTGAAAAAGCTGGCTGACGATTTGCAGAATGAATTCATGATCTTCATGGGTGCCGAGTGTGATTCGGAATGCTTCCTTGTAACCTGGAAGCGGCATCTCTCTAACCAGGACACCATTTTCCGTCAGTTTCTGGATTACCGGTCTATTAGAAAAAGCAAATAAGAAGTTGGATTGTGATGGAAAACTATCAATCTCCAACTCTTTTAACTTCGCACTCAGGAAGTCTCTTTCTGCACTATTTTTAGCTGAGCAGTCCTGGACGAAAGCCTGGTCTTTCAGTGCAGCCACCGCTGCTGCCTGTGCAAGCTGGTTGACATTGAATACATCCCTGACTTTGTGGAGTTCCCTCGCAATTTCCTCATGCATGATGCCGTAGCCAACACGCAGGCTTGCAAGCCCATAGATTTTTGAAAAAGTCCTCAGGATGACAATGTTTTGATATTGATCAAGCAACGACATCGTATCAAGGTATTCCTCCGAATCTGCATATTCAAAATAAGCTTCATCCATGATGATCAGGACGTTTGGAGGCACATTGGCGATAAACGAAAGCAATTCCTGTTTGGCGACGATCGTCCCAGTCGGATTGTTCGGATTGCAGACGAATACCATTTTAGTTTTTTCGTTGATGGCTTCCTGCATTTTTTTGAGATCATGCCTGCCGTCAACCATCGGAACCGTGACAGCTCTGCCGCCCTCGATTAGTACATTCGTTTTATAGCGAGGGAAAGTTACCTCCGCCATGACCGCTTCATCATTTTTATCGATATATGCCCGTGTAAGCAGGCGAATGATTTCTTCTGAACCGTTCGAAACAAGAAAATGCTTCTGGTCTAATTGATAATGTGAAGACAGTTTCTCTACGATCCCTGTTGTCATTCCGTCCGGATAGAATGACAGATTAGCGGAAGCCTGCATGATTGCTTCTCTGACCTTTGATGATGTGCCATAGACGTTCTCATTATCCGAAAGCTTCCTTACTGTTGTGATTCCATACTGTTCCTTGATTTCCTCAATCGTCTGGCCGAGGGCATATGGTGTGATTCCTTCAAGTTCTGCTCTTGCTTTAATATTCATGTTCATCCCCCATTTTTTCTGCCGCCGTTTATAACGAAAAGGGAGCGAATCGCCCCCTTCTGTCCCGGCTATTAAAGGTTGCCGCGTCTTTCCTGTTCACGCTCGATTGATTCGAATAGAGCCTTGAAGTTTCCTTCACCGAAACCCCTTGCGCCCTTACGCTGGATGATTTCAATGAAAAGCGTAGGACGGTCTACGATTGGCTTCGTGAAGATTTGCAGCAAATAGCCTTCATCATCACGGTCTACTAGAATGCTAAGTTCTTTTAACTTATCAATCTCTTCGTCAATTTCGCCAACACGCTCTGAAAGCATTTCATAGTATGAATCAGGTGTGCTCAGGAATTCCACTCCATTCTCACGGAGTTGTGCTACTGTGCTGACAATATCCTCTGTCAAAATCGCAAGGTGCTGGACGCCTGGTCCGTTGTAGAATTCAAGGTATTCCTGGATCTGTGATTTGCGTTTTCCTTCTGCCGGCTCGTTGATCGGGAACTTGATTCGGCCGCCATTGTGCATTACTTTGGACATCAATGCTGAATACTCAGTCACGATATCCTTATCAGTGAAGTGCTTCATTTCCTTGAAGCCCATGACATTCGCATAATAGTTAACCCATTCTTCCATTCTCTCAACATTGCCGACAACATGGTCGATGCCAATGAAACCTGCGTCATTCACAGGAACAGTCGTTTCGTGCTCAACAAATCCCGGCATGAAAAGGCCTTTATAATTTTTTCTTTCAACCAGTGTATGGATTGTATCTCCATATGTACCGATGACGGCCTTCTTTAAAGTACCTTGCTGATCAGAAACCTCATGCGGCGGCTGGATTTCGATTGCGCCTCGCTTAACCGCTCCCACGTATGCCTTCTCGACATCATCGACTGCCAGCGCGATATCCTTGACACCATCGCCATGAGTCTTGACAAACTGTGCTACACGAGATGAATCGTTGTATGTGCCAGTCACAACAAGTCGGATCTTGCGCTGCTGAAGCACATAGGATGCCGTTTCGCGATTGCCAGTTTCAAGACCTGAATATGCTACTACCTTAAAGCCAAAAGCAGTCTGGAAAAAGTGAGACGCTTGCTTGGCATTTCCTACATAAAGCTCTAAATAGTCAACATCCTGAACCGGGAAAAAATCCTCAGTGCTTTGCCCCGATACCATAACTTTCTCTTGCATTGTAAAACCTCCTGAAAGAATATTTATAATATTTAAAATTATTTTATAGTAATTATCACTGCCCTCTCAAGAGCGCGATGTAAAGCTATAATGCTTTTGCGTGGTACAGTATGAACCCTAAATACAAGTTACATCAATTCCAACAGCATCATTTTCGGATTCTCGATCAACTGTGCGAAACGGTTTGTAAAAGCAACAGCCGTTGCACCGTCTGCAACTCTGTGGTCAAACGCCATTGAAAGATTCATGATTGACCGGATGGCAATTTCATCTTGATCCGTCACAACAGGCCGTTTCTTTGTTTTATGGAAGGAAACAAGCGCTGTCTGCGGATGCTGGATGATTGGTGTAGCGCCAATGCTGCCGCCCAGAGGACCGACATTGCTGATAGTAAATGTACCGCCCGAGATATCCTTAACTGTAAGCTTGTCATCCAGGGCAAGCTTTGTCAGACGCTTCATCTCATCATGAATTTGCTTAAGGTTCTTCTGCTCAACATTCCTGATAACCGGGACAATTAAGCCTTCTGGAGTGTCCACGGCAATTCCGATATGATGTTTGCGCAACAACTGGATGCTTTCATTTTCTTCATCGAGCTTCGCATTAAAGACCGGAAATTCCTTTAAAGCAATGGATAGAACTTTAATGAAAAAGGCCGTCGCAGATATAGAGCTTCCGGAACCCTTGATTTCTTCTCGTAAAGCGATCAATTCGCTAACATCTATTTCCTCAAAGTGGGTGCAGTGAGGGATCGTATACATGGATTGGACCATCTTTTTCGCAATCTGCTTGCGGCGGCCGCGGAATGGCATTATATCCGGATTGCTGAGCGTTTTCTCGGTCGGAGCCCTTCCTTCAGAACCCACTTCTGAAACTTTCGGAGCCCTCGGTTCGGAAGCAGGTTGTGAAACATTCGGAACCTCTTGTTCGGAACCTGCTTGCGAAACTCTCGGAACATGCTGTTCGAAACCTGCTTCCGAATTGCTCGCAACCCCAAAATCTCTTAATTTAACAAAAGCCATTATGTCTTCTTCGATAATCCGGCCTGCTGGTCCAGTTCCCTTGACTTCCATAATGTTTACGCCGTTTTCCCTGGCAACTTTCCGCGTATAGGGAGATGCCAGGATCTGCCAAGTCGCGCGCTTACACCTATAGGCACCTTGAATTCAGCGGGTCTGTCCAATACAGCTACTGCAGCTTCTGCAGGTTCGGATTCTGTTTTTACAGCATCAGCGGCCATCTGGGACTCGCTAGTTTGAACTCCACCGGAACGATCCTCCATGATCAGCAGGGTAGTCCCTACCTTTACCGTTTGCCCCGAGGTTAACAATAGTTCTTTAATTACACCTGAACAGGGAGCGGGAATCTCCGCGGTCATCTTGTCTGTCTGGACTTCAACCAATGGATCATCAGCCTTGACGAAATCCCCTGGTTTCACCAGGTAACAATTGATGTCCGCTTCGGTCATGCCTTCCCCAATGTCGTGGAGCTTTACTTCAACCATCGGCACGCCTCCTAAAACTTCATTACTTTTTCGATTGCAGCTGCGACTCTTTTCGGGGTCGGCAGATAATGATCTTCAAACCCAAAGTACGGCACAGGCGTATCATAGCCTGTAACTCTTTCGGCCGGAGCCTTTTGATAAAGGAATGCCTCATCATTGATCAGTGAAATCAAATCACTGCCAGTGCCTCCCGTTGCATGTGCTTCATGGACAATCACCGTTCGTCCGGTATTCTGGACTGACTCTATGACAAGTTCTTTGTCAATCGGATAAAGTGTCCTTAAATCAAGGACCTCACACTGGACACCCTTTTGTTTCATATCTTCAGCAGCCTTCATCGCTACCGGAACCATCGCGCCCCAGGCAATAACCGTCACATCATCGCCTTCAGTCAATTTATTTCCTTTTCCTATTTCAACTGTATACTTCCCTTCCGGAACCTCAACGCGTGAGGAACGATAACTTCTCATTGGCTCTAAGAAGAGGACAGGATCTGGATCTTCAATTGCAGCAATCATCAGCCTTTTGCGTCATAGGCATTCGAAGGACAGACTACCTTCATTCCCGGCATATGGGTAAAAAGTGATTCCGTGCTGTCACAATGAATCTCAGGTGCGCGGACACCGGCCCCATAAGGAGCCCGAATCACCATCGGTACAGTAAAATGGCCAAGAGTCCTCATCCGGAGTCTCGAAGCATGGGTCATGATTTGTTCATAGGCAGGATAAATAAAGCCAAGGAACTGAATTTCCACAACAGGCCGGAATCCATTAACTGCCATACCGATCGCTGCCCCTACAAAACCTGCTTCACTTAAAGGGGTGTCAATGACGCGATCCTCTCCATACTTTTCCTGAAGGCCATCAGTTGCCCGAAAAACCCCGCCATTTTTTCCGATATCCTCACCAAGGAGGATGACTTCCTTGCTTTCACCGAGCATCGTATCAAGGCCATCGGTAATCGCCTGGACAAGCGTCAATGTCTTTGTCTGTATCGCCGTATTCATCACGCCTCACATCCAATCAGCTCAAGGTATTCCCGCTTTTGCTTCTCAATTGTCCATGTAGGCTTTTCGAAAACATAATCAAAGATCACTGCCGGGTCAGCTTTAGGGAACTTTTCCATTTCCTGTACAGCACCATCAACTTCAGCAGCTGCTTGCTCTTCTATTTCCTTCATCCATGCTTCATCATAAAGCCCTTCGTTTTTCAGCCAGCGTTCCAGCCTTAGCAAAGGGTCTGTTTCCATTCGCTTGAGCGCACTTTCACCCTGGTCACGATATTTTGAAGCATCATCAGCAGTTGTATGTGATCCATACCGCCACGTCAACGCTTCAATCAATGTGGGACCTTCGCCATTGCGGGCTCGCTCAAGTGCTTTTTCCGTTTCAGCAAAAACGGCAAAGATATCGTTGCCGTCAATCCTTACACCCGGAATATCATAAGCAAGCGCTTTTTGAGCAATGGTTGCAGAATTCATCTGTTTGCTGATTGGGACTGAAATTGCATATTGATTATTCTGGCAAAAATATACGACCGGAGATTTGAAGACACTTGCAAAGTTCAATCCTTCATGGAAATCGCCTTCCGAAGTCGCTCCATCACCGAAATAGCAAATAGCCGCATTCTTTGTTCCTTTTTGTTTTTCAGCAAAAGCTGCACCCGCTGCGTGTGGAATCTGGGTTGCAATCGGGATGGCTGGCGGGAAGATCTTTTTCCCATCCGGCGGAACACAGCCTTCATTTCGCCCATTCCAGAACAGCAAAATATTTCTCAGAGAGTGGCCAAACACCATGGCAGCGCCGTGATCTCGGTATGTCGGGAACATCCAATCATCACTTTGCAGCGCTAGAGCGGTTCCAACCTGGGAAGCTTCCTGCCCTTCAAATGGCGCGTACGTCCCGATCCGACCCTGGCGCTGAAGACTGATAGACTTCCTGTCCAGTGTCCGGATTCTCACCATTTCCGAATAAAACTTCTTCACTCGCTCTGCGGTCACTAAATCCTTATGTTCTTCGGAAACAATGTTTCCGTTTTGGTCCATCACTTGAAAAATCGGAAAATGCTTTTCCATCGGCTCACCCTTTATTAAAAGTCTATGATTCCATTACATTCTCACTGACCATTTTGGACGCTTCATATGAGAAAAGAAGCTATTGCGTCTTGTTCTGGCTTCAATCCGTTTTTCACAAAATTCATTCGCAGCTTCAACAGTGGTGATTCCTTCACGCTCTGCCTGCTTATAAATATTCAAAAGAGAATTATAGATAGCCTTCGTCTTCTTCAAGACACGTTCCTTGTTTGGTGAGTACAGCTCATCTGCCACCTGGATCAACCCTCCAGCATTGACGATGTAATCAGGTGCATAAAGGATTCCCTTTTCCTGAAGGACGTGACCGTGACGTTCTTCCTTGAGCTGATTGTTCGCAGAACCAACGACTGCTTTTACCTGGAGTTGTGGAATTGTGTCATCGTTAATGATGCCGCCCATTGCACATGGGATGAAAATGTCCGCGGGCTGGGAATAAATTTCGTCGCTTTTTACGACCTTGATTCCCGCTCCCATTTCCTCAGCTTTCATGACAATCTGGTCGATTGCTTTTTGATTGATATCAGTTACATACAGGTCTGCACCATTTTCGAGAAGATACTCTGCTACCTTGTAGCCAACCTTGCCTAGTCCCTGGATCGCATAAGATTTTCCGAACAAATCATCCGTATCCCAAACCGCTTTACTTGTTGCCTGCAATCCAAAGATGACACCCTGAGCGGTTGGTACTGAAGAATCACCGCTTCCGCCATATACTTCATCTACACCAACGATGCAATTCGTTTCTTTTAATGCATGGACAAAGTCTTCTGGATCTGTCCCCATGTCTGTTCCTGTATAGAATCGCCCCTGGATCGACTCAACAAATTGGCCGAATGCCCTGAACAGTTCAGGACTCTTATCTGTTGTAGGATCACCAATGATAACTGCCTTTCCTCCACCGAAATCCACATCAGCCGCAGCGCATTTATACGTCATGCCTTTTGAAAGCCGCAGTACATCTTCAAGTGCATCGTCCACTGATTTATAAGGATACATACGGCAACCGCCCAATGCTGGCCCTAACCGTGTACTATGAATCGCAATTATCGCCTTTAATCCAGTTGCTTCATCATTACAAAATACTACCTGCTCGTGCTCACGAATTTGTTCAAACATATCCATTATTCTTTCCTCCTTTATTCCGTTAAACCATGTTAGCGCTTACATTTTGCGCAATTTTTAGCTGCCTGTGAGTAATTCAGTTATCTTTTCTTTAGGAAGGACCACTTGCTTTACTTCTCCCACTCCTATAAGGCGACCATTGCTTTCAGCTCTTACATTAGTAAGAATGGTATTGGCTCGAAGGCCTGTGACAGTTGCAGTTACGGTAACCTCGGCCCCTTCGGTACATGGAGCTATGTGTTTAACTGTTGCCGCGCCGCCCATCCCTTCTTCATGATCCTCTAAGAAGGGAACGATAATTTGCCTCGATACCCACTCCATGTGATACACCATCGATACAGTGGAGTATACTGGATGGACGACTTTTCCCTCAAAGCGGGCAAACATATCTGGTGTAACAATGAAACCGATAGAGGCCGTTCGCCCAGCAATCAAACCATCTAGCATCATATCCCACCTTTCCAAGTTACAAATATGTATAACGTTTATTTAACGTTATCATAACATTTCGTTAAATAAATGGTCAATAAATTGTAAGAAATTTTGGTATTTTCTTAAAAATAATTTTGATATAATAATTAACTCATCCAGGAACCTATTTTCTCTTTCTATACAAAACAATTTATATTTCCGTTCTCACAATGATAAATCTCTTTCTTTCTACAACAAAACAACCAGCTACTTCTGCTGGTTGTTTTTTGTTTAGCTTAATAAAGCCCGGTCGCTTGCCATTTTTGTTCCGCGGATTCGCTGGAATTCGTTGAGCAAGTCTTCGATTGTCAGCTTTGCTTTTTGTTCTTCATTTACTTCCAGGATGATCTGGCCATTGTCCATCATGATCAGCCTGTTGCCGAGGTCAAGCGCCTGCTGCATGTTGTGCGTTACCATCAGCGTAGTAAGATGGTATTTGTCGACGATTTCCCTAGTTAATTGGTAATCAACTCGGCACGTGCAGGATCGAGTGCCGCGGTATGCTCATCCAATAATAGGATCGATGGTTCCGTGAATGTCGCCATCAGCAGTGATAATGCCTGACGTTCTCCTCCTGATAACAGTCCAACCTTCGCATTCAGTCGATTTTCAAGACCGAGGTTCAGTGCCTCAAGCACCTCCTGGAAAAGCTCACGGCGTTTCTTCGTGACGCCTATACGAAGGGAGCGACGCTTGTTCCTTGAATAAGCAATCGCAAGGTTTTCTTCAATTGTCATACTCGGTGCTGTGCCAGCCATTGGATCCTGGAAGACACGACCAATCATTTTGGAGCGGTTGTATTCAGTCATGTAGGTTACATCCCTACCGGCCAGCTCCACCTGCCCATGGTCCGGAAGCAATACGCCGGAAATAATGTTCATTAACGTTGACTTTCCGGCACCGTTACTGCCAATCACTGTGACAAAGTCACCCTTATCCAGTGTGAGATTAATATTATCCAGGGCGATTTTTTCATCTGAAGTGCCCTCATTGAAGACTCTATGAATCTGATTTAAGTGCAGCACCAGCCTCACCCTTTCCCTCAGAAGGAACAGCTACCATCTGCATGTTTTCAAGCTGTCTTTTTACCTTCCGTTTTTTCTCTTTGTAGCTTTCGATCATTTTTGGAGCTATCAGTGCCAGGATTACGATAATCGCTGTGATCAACTTCATGTCGCCCGGTTCAAGGAATTCTACCCTCAGTGCCAGGGTGACAACGATTCGATAGATGATCGCTCCGCCAATGACCGCAAGTGTTGTTCTTGCAATCGATTTTGTCCCAAACAGTGCTTCACCGATAATGACCGAAGCAAGACCGATGATAATCATCCCGATTCCCATACCTACGTCTGCGAAGCCGCCCTGCTGTGCAATCAATGCTCCTGAAAAAGCTACCATTGCATTCGAAAGGCTAATCCGAGAATGATCATGAGATTCGTATTGGAGGAAAAGCTGCGAATCATCCGCTTGTTATCCCCAGTAGCCCGGATCGCCAATCCGATTTCTGTCTTCAGGAATGCATCTGCAAGGAATTTTATCGCAAAGGTCACAACGATCATGAACAGCAGGATTCCCCATGTGCGTGGCAGGCTGTCTCCAAGTCCGATTGCCGTTAAAATGGCATTGAAGAACCCATCGATTCCCGTCTTATCGAAGAATTCCCGCACCGATGTCATGGCAGTATCTGTGTTCAAAAGGGGAACATTCGATTTGCCCATGATTCTGAGATTAATAGAGTATAAAGCAATCATCATCAGGATCCCTGACAGAAGTGCGTTTACCTTCCCGACTGTATGGATAATCCCTGTTAAACAGCCGGCAATAAATCCGGCAACTAGCGCAACAATTGTAGCAGCGAATGGATTCGCGCCATTTACAATCATTATCGCGGCAACCGCAGCCCCAGTCACGAAGCTGCCGTCAACCGTCAAATCAGGAAAATCAAGTACCCGAAAGGATAAGTATACGCCCAGAGCCATGATCGCATAGATAATGCCAGACTCAAACGCTCCAAATATTGAAGTAAACAAGGTGAATCATCCTTTCTTTTATTCTTCGTAAAACTCTGCGTTTTCTCCCCACTCTTCCTTCACTTCGACGCCCTGTTCTTCAGCGGCTTTTTTATTGATTGTCAGTGCTAATGATTTTGGAAGTTCAACAGGGATTTCAGAAGCTTTCTTGTTGCCTGATAAAATATCAGCAGCCATCAAGCCTGACTGATAACCAATGTCATAGTAGTTAAATCCACTTGCTGCGACAGCACCGCGTTTCATCGAATCAAGCTCGCCAACAAATAATGGAATCTTTTTGCCATTCGCTACTGAAATAACTGATTCAAGAGCAGAAACTACTGTGTTGTCAGTTGGTACATAAATAGCATCAACACGTCCGACAAGTGACTCTGCCGCTTGCTTAACTTCTGCAGATGTCGAGATTGAAGCTTCAACAACCTTCGCACCATTCGCCTCCGCAAGCTTCTTGACTTCCTTCAACTGGACTTCCGAGTTCTGTTCACCAGCGTTGTAGATTACGCCTATCTTCTTGGCACCAATTTCGTTCGTCATAAAGTCAATGGTCTTTTTGGTAGCATCCGGATGGTTGTCGGTCGTACCAGTGATATTGTCGCCAGGCTTATCGAATGCCTCAACAAGTCCCGCACCTACAGGGTCTGTCACCGAAGTAAAGATGATCGGGATGTCTTTTGTTGCATTAAGTGCCGCAACAGCACTTGGTGTGGCGTTAGCAAAGATCAGGTCGACCTTGTCACCGACAAAATTGTTCGCAATACTTGCCGTATTATTCATATCAGCCTGCGCGTTCTGGAAATCAAATTTTATATTGTCACCCTCTTTGAAGCCTTTGTCCTCGAGAGCTTTCTTGAAGCCTTCAGTTGCGGCATCAAGAGATGGATGCTCCGCAAACTGGGTCAAGCCAATCTTGTACTGCTTTTTGTCAGCTGAACCATTTGATGCTTCTTTTCCTCCGCATCCTGCCAATAGCAATGCACTGGCCAGGACAAGAGAAATAACTTTTACTGATTTTTTCATAAAAAATCCCCCTTGTTTATTTATAAACCGGCATTAAAACTATGTAGATTAAATTTGCAAGCAGCCGGAACGCAACAATTTAAACCTTTCCACTCTCATGTTGGGTATAAAGATTCTGAATTTTTGAAAGCGATTCCAAAAAGTATGATATTCACTATAGACACCGTAAATATAACGTTATATTAACACCAGCCTTAAATTAAAGTCAATAAAATTCGGAAAATTTAGTAAGTTATGATTTCTAATTATTAAACCATCACTTTAGAAAACTATCAAGATGTTTTTTAAAAATAATAAAACTTTTTCGCTTTTATGCACGAAAGCACGAGTAAAACTCTGTCTTTATAATCTTCTATTGTTTTTTTCTTTTAAAATCCCCTGAAATTGAAACCGATTTAAAAAACAATAATATAAAAAAGCATGCTCCGATTTGAAGCATGCTTCGTAAAATTCATAAGAAGAGTTCAGCAAGTCTCAGCCGATCCTTCGCTTCTTTTACCATTCGATCCAGTAATTCCTGGACAGTCGGGATATCAGAAACCAGTCCAGACACCTGGCCTCCATTCATAAATCCGTTTTCTTCGCTTCCTTCCAGCGCCCCTTTTTTATGTAGATCTTCAGTCGTCAGTTCGGCGAACTCTTCTGCACTAATCCCCTGCTTTTCCGCTTCCAGCAGTTTGCCTGCATAAGAAGTATTCAGCAGCCTGCGGATTCTCCCGACAGACCTGCCGACTATAACTGTTTCATGGTCGTTTGCCTGCAAAAGCTTTTGCTTATAGTTTTGATGGAACGGAGCTTCCTTTGTAGCGATGAACCTCGTTCCCATCTGCACCCCGCTTGCACCTAATGCCAGCATGGCTGCTAGACCCTTACCGTCCCCAATTCCGCCTGCCGCAACAACCGGTATGTTTACCCGGGCGACAATCTGAGGAATCAGAGCCAATGTTGTCGTTTCCAGGGTTGAGTTTATTCCGGCAGCTTCATATCCCTCTGCCACTAAAATATCAGCACCTGCAGCTTCGGCTTTTTTAGCTTGCTTTACAGATGCTACCACATTAATAATCTTGATTCCAGCCTCTTTTAGCTTAGGGATGAAAGGCGCAGGATTACCGGCTGATAATGTTACTACTTGAACCTTATGTTTGACTGCCATGCGCAATATTTCCACCACATTGGGCGAAACACTTAAGGCAACATTCACCGAAAAAGGCTTTGTTGTCCTGGATTTTGTTTCAAGAATAATTTGCTCCACTTCTTTAGCATGCATCGTTCCGGCACCTATTGTGCCCAGACCGCCTGCTTCGGATACAGCCGCTGTTAAAATAGCATTGCTGATGTTCCCCATTCCACCCTGGATGATTGGATATTTTATGCCCAGAACAGAAGTAATTCCATTCACAAAAATTCCCCCTTCGTTAAATTGATGTTATACTAGTTCTAAAATTATGACAATTGAAAAGGGGGATTTTTCATTGATTCTAAGTTATTTAGAGAAAAAACCGGTCGTTGATGAAACAGTTTTCCAGGCACCTGGAAGCTACATCATAGGTGACGTCAAAATTGGCAAAAATTCCAGCGTGTGGTTCAATGCAGTTTTACGTGCGGATGAAGATACAATCACTATAGGCGACTGCTGCAGCATCCAGGATAACGTCACATGCCATTTGTATGAAGCTCGCCGCTTGTCATTGAAGATGAAGTCACGGTCGGCCACAATGCAATCCTTCATGGGTGCACCATCAAGAAACGATGCATTATCGGCATGGGCTCGACTATCCTTGATGGAGCAGAAATTGGTGAAGAATGCATCATCGGTGCCAATACTTTGATTCCAGCGGGCAAAAAAATACCTCCGCGATCTCTTGTTGTCGGAGCACCTGGAAAAGTCGTAAGGGAAATCGGCGAGAAGGATTTGGATCTAATTCAATTATCGATCGATACATATGTTCAAAAGGGAAAGGAATACCGGGAAACTTTGAAAGATATCACCTAAATCAAAGGGCCAGGCAGTCGCCTGGCCCTTTGATTTATTTAGGGCTTCACTATTATACCCATTTAACTATGTCATCCAATGGTCTTCTTGTCTTTTGATTTGGTTCTTTTACACGATAGCCGAACGCACACATGACGGAAATTCCGAAATGGCCATCTTCCAGCAATCCCTCATCCGCAAGAAGTTTGTTCATTTTTTCAAAATTGAAGCCCTCGATCGGACATGAATCAATTCCAATTTGCGCTGCCGCCGTCATCATATTGCCCAGGACGATGTAAGTTTGCCTGCAGGCCCAATCAAATAGCCGGCGATCATCGTCGAGCAGTTTAAAATCAGACTTCTGGAATTCCTCAATTCGCTTGAGGTAATTCGCCATGAATTCCTCAGGCATTTTCTTCTTATTTCTAAAATGATCCAGCAAATATTCAGAGTCATATTTAGTATCAACTTTTGTCCTCGCAAGGATAATCACAAAGTGGCTTGCTTCGGGAAGCTTGCCAAATGCTCCCCACGCGGTATTCTTAACTTTCTCGCGAAGCTCTTCGCTCTGGACAACAAGAAAGCGCCATGGTTCAAAACCAAAAGAACTTGGTGATAACTGGCCCGTCTCCAGAATAAAACGGAAGTCTTCCTCTGGAATCTTTTTGCTTGGATCAAATTCCTTGGTCGCATGCCTAAAATGGAAAGCGTCAAGAATCTCCTGCTTCAAAGTCTCTTTGTCTCGCATATGTATCTCTCCTTCTAAGTATTGTTTTTTTAAACTTATCATATTTCTTTTAAAATTGCCTACAAAAAAGGATACGCCTCAACCACTCTTCCTTTTCTCCCTTTAGTCGTTTCAGCCTGAGATAATGAATTCAGGATTGCTTCCTCGGTTGCTTCTGCTGCTGCAGTGAAGAGCTCGTTCATTATCGGATGAGATCATCCCTAATCTGGCTCCTTGAGTGGACAAGGCGTCAAACCTGTCTGAACATCGCGCTTCTTTTGACAGCTTTTCCTCTGTTAGAATTAAACCTGTCCGAACATAGGACTCATCATATAAAATTAAGTTGCCCAACACTAATTCCTACTAGGCCAGCACCTATCTCTCATAGGATTATGCAAGAAAGCCATCCAGGACTAACAAGGATGGCTTGATTACTATTCTAAAATATACGGATGATTCATTACGTTATAGTCCACGTCTTTATGCCTGATTTCATTTCCTTCTTTAAAAACGGATTCAAAGAAGCGGGATGCTGGTTCTGCGAGTTCTTTATAGTATTCGCTGAATAATGCGGCTGCATGACTTCCCAGCCATTTTTCAGGCAATAGTTCTTCAGGAAGGCCTGGGTCAAAGAAAAGGAACTTCCTGTATTCATGCACTAATTTCGTGCGCTCAACGAAGCATTCTGCATCAGACATGCTGCCCTTTTGAATCTTGTTTTTATCAATGATGTATTTCTGGCTGTATTCACTAATAAAATACTGATATTTTGCGTTAATCTCGCCAAGGTTCCAGCTTTTCTCCACGAGCCGCTGATTTTCATGAGGACCTTTGTATTCCGCAACAAAGAAATCGACATATTCTTCGATTTCATATTTCTCGATCAGGTCCCTTACCTGTCCCTCGAGATTATTGGCTGAAATCCAGAAACTGTTCGACATTGATCCGAAGCCGCTCCAGATCAGTTCCTTGCGAAGCTCGTCCCGAACATTACGGATTTCCTCGGGAATCGTATACATCAGGATTCTCCACTTTCCGTCCCAATCTTCGGGTTTCAATTTAAAAATACGCTTGCCTGCCTCATCAATCCTTTTCTGGCCGCGGGGCGTGAGAGAATAATAGCTCTTATTCCCGATTTTCTCAGCCTGGACCCAGCCCTGCTTGTTCATGCGCGAAATTGCCGCTCTAACCGACTGGTCATTGTGGCCAAACTCATTCAGCAGCCGAATCAGGCTGCCAATCCAAATCTTGCTTCCATAATGGGAGATATAGTCACCATATAAGGTAAAAATCATTGATCTTGTATTCAAGCTTATGTCATCCTCATCCGTTTTTGTTGTACGTAATAAAACCGTTACAGAATATTTTACAGTATAATCATTATTTTGCAAAAACTTTTTCTTAAAAAGCGAAAAAAACCATAGGGATTTCTCCCTATGGATATTTATTGCGCGGTAAATACAGGCTTACGTTTTTCACTGAATGCGTTCAACGCTTCTACGCGATCTTTTGTAGGAATGGTAACCTCATAAGCTTTGGATTCAATTGCCAGCCCTGTCTGGAGGTCTGTGCTGCTGCCATGCTGGATGGCATACTTAGCCTGTCTTACGGCAATCGGCGCATTTTGGAGGATTTCCTCGGCAAGCTCCTTGCAGGCAGTCATGACATCTTCTTTAGGTTTAACAGCTGTTAGAATACCAAGCTCAAAAGCCTTCTCGGCAGAAATCTTCCTTGCTGTAAAAATCAATTCCTTCGCCTTCATTTCACCAACCAGCCTTGATAGACGCTGTGTTCCGCCTGCACCTGGAATGATGCCCCAGCTTACCTCTGTCATGCCCATTAATGCGCTGTCTGCTGCAATTTTAAAGTCACAGGCAAGCATCAGTCAAACCCGCCGCCAAACGCGAATCCGTTTACAGCAGCAATCGTCGGCTGCGGCAATTCGGCAATTACACTGAAAACATCGCGAATCTTTTTCACATTGCGGCGAACTTCTTCCTCAGTAAGATGCTTCCTTTCTTTCAGATCCGCACCTGCACTGAAAGCTTTCTCTCCTGCTCCGGTAAAAATGACGACTCTCACGTCTGAATCTGTATGCAACTTGTCAACAAGCGCCCCAAGCTCCTGAAGTGTTTCAAAATTGAAGCAGTTCAGCGACTCCGGACGGTCAATCGTCACATATGCGATGTGCTGCTCTTTCTGGAATTTAATGTTGTTCATTTATCTCTCTCCTATATTCTCGATAATCGTGGCGATTCCCTGCCCGACACCTACACACATGGTCGCAAGTCCATACTTGGAATCCCGCTTTTTCATTTCGTATAAAAGGGTTGTCAAAATCCTCGCGCCGCTTGCCCCAAGCGGGTGTCCAAATGCGATCGCTCCACCATTGACATTCACCTTCGCCTGATCCAGTCCCAGCTCCTGGATGCAACCTAATGATTGGGCTGCGAACGCCTCATTCAATTCAATCAAGTCCATATCATCAACAGAGAGGTTTGAACGCTTCAGAGCCTTTTGAACAGCATATACAGGCCCCATGCCCATTATGGATGGTTCCAGGCCCGCTGTTGCCGACACAATATATTTCGCCAGCGGTTTCAACCCAAGTTCCTCCGCTTTTTCACGGCTCATCAGGAGCAGTGCGGATGCACCATCATTCACACCCGATGCATTCCCTGCTGTAACAGTGCCATCCTTGAACAAAGGCTTCAATTTTGCCAGCTTTTCGACTGTAGTGCCTGGGCGTGGATGTTCGTCACAATCAATCACTGTCTTATTACCCTTTTTATCTTCATAAACAACTGGAACGATTTCATTTTCAAAGCGCCCAGCCTCCATCGCTTTTTGAGCGCGGAGCTGGCTTTCTGCAGCAAATTCGTCCTGGGCTTCCCTGGAGATGCCATACTTTTTCGCTACGTTCTCTGCTGTTTCAGGCATGCTGTCCGTACCGTACATTTCCTTCAGCTTGATGTTCACAAAACGCCAGCCAATGGTTGTGTCGAACATTTCCATATTGCCGCGCGGGAATTCAGCATTGGGCTTAGCCATCACAAATGGCGCCCTCGTCATGCTTTCCGTTCCTCCCGCGATAAAGATATCTCCTTCACCTGCTAATATCGCTCTTGCCGCATAGTTGACGGCATCGAGACCGGAGCCGCATAAACGGTTGATTGTTGTACCGGCAACCTCGACCGGCAGTCCAGCCAACAGGCCTGACATCCTTGCGACGTTTCGATTATCTTCACCTGCCTGGTTCGCATTACCCATAACTACTTCTTCAATTTCAGCTGCAGGCATGTCTGGATTGCGTTCTACCAATGCCTTGATGACAACGGCACCCAGATCATCCGGGCGGATTTGGCGGAGGCTGCCATTATATCTACCAATCGGTGTCCTGACTGCATCGACAATTACAACTTCTTTCATGGTCATCCTCCTTTATTTAGTGGTAACTGACTCTCGGTAATCGTACACACCGCGCCCAGTCTTCCTGCCGAGGCGGCCTGCTTTTACATATTGTTCAAGCAATGGTGCAGGGCGGTATTTTTCACCAAGCTTTTCATGCAGGTACTTCAAGTTATTCAATCGTGTATCCAGCCCAACAAGGTCGCCCAATTCGAACGGGCCCATTGGGTAATTCAATCCAAGCTTGATGGCTTTGTCGATATCTTCAGGCGATCCCAATCCTTCCTGCAGCATGTAAAATGCCTCATTGCCAACAAGTGCACTGATTCGGCTGGTGACAAACCCCGGAAATTCGTTGACGATAACGGTTTCCTTGCCCATCTCGATTGCGGCCACCTTGATTGCTTCAGCAGTTTCATCGCTTGTTTCCAGGCCGCGGATGATTTCAACGAGCGGCATTTTGTGGACAGGATTGAAGAAGTGCATGGCAATGACCTTCTCAGGACGCTTGGTAAAAGAGGCGATTTCAGTAGGACTCATTGTCGATGTATTGGACGCAAACAGGCAATGTTCTGGTGCATGCTGGTCAATCACTTCAAAAATCGTTTTCTTGATATCTATTTTTTCCGGAACTGCTTCGATGACAAGGTCAGCATCCTTTACATTCTCTGCAAGGAAATTTGAGTAATTGAGTCTTGCTTTCGCAGATTCTGCATCCTCTTGCATGATTTTGCCTCTCGCAATCCCTTTTTCAAAAATGCTGTTGATTTCTTGTTCGGCATTTTGCAGTTGTTTTTCATCAACATCAATCAAAACGGTATCAAAACCGCCCAGGCAGCCGACGTAGGCAATCCCTCTGCCCATGACGCCTGAACCGATTACGACGAGTTTCTTCATTATTTATTCCTCCTATTAAAAAACTGAAAGGCGAGCACCCGAATCGAGGAGTGCTCGCCTCTTTTTTATACGTTAAACGGGTTGAGCGGGCGGCTGCCGTAATAAGAGACGATACTCTTAGTTTCTGTATATAAATCTAGTGTTTCGATGCTGAGTTCACGGCCGAATCCGGATTGCTTGTATCCTCCGAATGGTGTGCCCGGGAATGCCCGAGAATGGGCAGTTGATCATGACAATTCCTGCCTGGATCAGCTTGGAAACCCTTGTCGCACGTCCGTAGTCCTTCGTCCAGATAGCAGATCCCAGTCCATATTCACTGTCATTAGCAAGTTGGACAGCTTGTTTTTCATCCTTGAACTTCATGACCACAACAACAGGTCCGAAGATTTCTTCTTTAACAGCCTTCATGCTGTGGTCTGTTTCAGCGATGATGGTAGCTCATACCAGTAGCCATTTTCATAGCCTTCAAGATTAGCGGCCTTTCCGCCTGTTAAAACTTGTGCTCCATCAGCAACAGCGGATTTTACATATCCATCGATGACATCCATTTGGTCCTGGCTAATGACAGCGCCGACATGAGTTTCCTTTTCAAATGGATTTCCAAGCTTAAGCTGCTTTGTTTTCGCCACGAATTTTTCCATGAACTCATCATATACATCCTCATGGACATACAAACGAGAGCGTGCTTCGCATGATTGACCTGTATTGTAGAAGATTCCGAATAGAGAGCCTGCTACTGCAGCATCAACATCCGCATCTTCAAAGACGATACTCGGTGACTTTCCGCCAAGTTCAAGAGTCACGCGCTTTAGTGTTTGGGAAGCTCTTGCCATGATATCCTTGCCGATCGGCGTTGAGCCAGTGAACGCAACTTTATCTACTTTTTCATGTTCAACTAGGTAGTTTCCGACAACCGAACCAGATCCCGGAATGACGTTCACAACACCTTCTGGAACGCCAGCTTCGATACAGATTTCACCCAGAACGATTGCCGATAAAGGTGTCAATGATGCTGGTTTTACAACAACTGAGCAGCCTACTGCAATTGCCGGAGCGATCTTCCATGCTGCCATCATCATTGGATAATTCCAAGGAATGATCTGGCACATACGCCGACAGGCTCTTTTTCAGTGATATTCTGGAATGCACCAGGCATGCTGTTCACAGCTCCGCGGTGACTGACAATCGCACCTGCATAAAATTCAAAATCCTCGATTGCCTGCATCACCTGTCCCTGGGCTGCAGCAAGAGATTTTCCTGTATCAAGAATCTCCAATTCTACTAGCTCATTGAAACGGGAGCGCATGATAGAGGCGATCTTATTCAGTGTGCGGGAACGCTTGCTCACAGGGAAATTGCGCCACTTCCCAAAATCGAACGCATTTCTTGCCGCATGTACCGCAAGCTCCGCGTCTTCTTTGGAAGCCTTCGCCACAGTTGCAACTTCCTGGCCTGTCGCCGGATTGTAGACTTTGTACGTTTCACCATTGACACTGTCCTGGCGAACTCCATTGATGATTAACTGATATGTCTCGCGTTTTACTGCCATTGCTTCGAATTTTTGCTCTTTAACTGTTGTCACGCGTAACATCTCCTTTTAGTAGATTAATTGATCGTATTTATTCACCCTTAAAACCGGTTTCTTTTTTCCATGAATGCCTGGACGCCTTCCTTATGGTCGGCAGTCTGCCCGGCAATGCGCTGGCTCTGGGCATCCCTCTCGAGATAGTCTTCGAGATTTGAATGCCAGCTGGCTTTCAGGTTCCTTTTGATCAGCCCAATTGCCTTTGTTGGCATATTGGCAAGTCTCTCTGCAAATGCAGCGACACTATCATTCCAGTTATCCATTGAGTAAACTTCAGTAATAATACCAAGATCCTTTGCCTTTTCTGCTGGAATTTTTTCTCCAAATACCGCAAGCTCCATCGCTTTCGCGTGGCCAATTAGCCGAGGAAGATAATACAGATTGCCGGCATCCGGCACAAGACCGACATGGATAAATGCTTCTACAAAGCTTGCTTTTTCAGAGGCAATCCGGAAATCACAGGCGAGCGCAAGGCTCATACCAGCTCCGGCTGCCACCCCATTTACAGCAGCTATCACAGGTTTCTCGCAACGGTCAAGTTCGAGCAGCATCGGATTATACCGCTTGCGAAGCACCTCGCCATGATCCATTTCATCCGTAACCCCTGCCAAGTCCTCACCTGAACAAAATGCCCGGCCTGCACCCGTGATGACCAGTGCTCTTACTCCTTTGTCGCGGGAAGCAGACTTGATTGCACTCTGGATTTCCTTATTCAGCTGCTCTGTGAAGGCATTCAATTTATCAGGGCGGTTCAGGGTAATGTAGGCTACCTGATTCCGCACTTCATATAAAACGGTTTCAAACACAGCTATGTACCCCCTTATTTCCCTTTAAAATCCGGCTTCCGTTTCTCCTTGAAAGCCTCATGCCTTCCTTTTGGTCTTCTGTCGCAAAAAGCATGTAGAAATTTTTGCGTTCATATTGCATTCCTTCATATAAAGAATAATCAACAGCTTTTAAAATCGATTCCTTGATCAGCCTTGCTGCGATTGGAGCCTGATTCGCGATTGTGTCCGCAAATTTCAGCGTTTCCTCCATCAGTACTTCCTCGGGAAAAGTCGAATTGATGATTCCATGGTGCAATGCTTCTTTTGCAGAAATCCGTTTGCCGCTGAGGATCCATTCCATCGCCTTTGTTTTGCCGACGAGCTTTGTCAGCCTTTGCGTACCGCCTGCTCCGGGCATGACACCAAGATTAACTTCCGGGAACCCAAACTCCGCATTTTCAGCAGCGAACAGCATGTCACAGCATAACGCCAATTCAAAGGCACCGCCTAGTGCAAATCCATGCACAGCCCCGATGACCGGCTTTTTGATCCAGGCAAGCCGGTCCCAGTCAGTGAACTGGTACAACGTTTCCATTGAGACCGCGTCAGCATCCATCATTTCATCGATATCGCTCCCGCCGCGAATGCCCTGCCTTTACCTGTGAGGACGATCACTTTAATGTCAGCGTCCTGGTCAAATGCTTCCATAGCCGAAAGCACCTCAGAAACCATTTGCCTGTTCAGGGCATTCAAGACCTTCGGACGATTCAGCTCGATTAATCCGACTTGGCCTTTTACAGACGTTTCTATCATTTCATAATGTTTATTCATTCACTTCTTCACCGATCATCATCGTGACCAGATCACCCGCAAAGCTCATAACATCCTTTCCAGATGCCTTGCCTTCTGCAGATTTCATCCCGGCTTTTAATGCTCATGGTCGTCATAGTACATTTCGCACATTAAATAATATTTGCCTTCTCCACCCATTGGGCTGCCGACGATGCGTGTCACTTCCATTTTGCGAAGGCCAGGAATTTTTGCTGTCAATGGAGCATGTGTTTCAAAATAATGCTTGTCAAATGCCTCTTTGTTTTGTGGATGCTTGTAAATCGCGATTAGTTTTACCATTAAAGATCTCTCCCTTTTCATCTGAAATTTTTATAGACCAAACTGAATATATGCTTTGCTTCTTGCAGCTATTAATCAATTGATTTGACAACATGGAATCTTTTTTTCGACTTTGCTGTCACATCAAAGTTGACACTGGTTTCATTGCCTCGAATGGGTTTTTGCACGACTTGCAGTATAGAATGCTGCGACAAGCCGTCGGTCCAAAGAGGTTCTCCATCGTCGTATAGGTGGAGCCGCAGTAAGGGCAATCAGCCTGCCACTCGCCTGTTTCAGCAATATGCCTTGGCGGCGGGGCGATGCCGAATTCCTTTAGCTTTTCCCTGCCCAAATCTGTAACCCGATCGGATGTCCATGGCGGATGGAAGATGAATTTCACATCCACTTTTTCAACTCCATCAATGGATGATACCGCTTTGACAACATTGTTTTTGATGATATCCAGCGCAGGGCACCCCATGAAGGTCGGCAATAACTTTATCAAAATTGTATCTGCTTCGATTTCTAGTTTCTCTAGCATTCCCAGTTCAATAATCGATACACTGTCGATTTCAGGGTCCTTGACGGCTTGCAAGGCTTCGATGATTTTATCTCTCATCATCACCAGCTCGCTGCCGGATCGGAGTTATAAACCTCGCCTATTGTATCAAGAGCAGTCTGCAAATCTGATGTATGCTCTCCATTTCGCCCATTTCCGCTCTCCATTCCGAATGTATCCGGCATCTTGAGGTCCAGAGATTCAAAAACAGGTGACATCATTTGCATCCATCTCGTTCTCAAAGCTTCCTCTGAATCTATCAAATTGTGCTTTGAGAACACTTCGCTCTGGGACCCCATGGAGAACAATCCTTCAAGTTCAGCAAAAACCATCTCCATCGCGGTTTCCATCCTGGTCCTCGCTTCTCCACCTGCACTCACAAGCTGGGAGAACCACGTCTTCCAGTGCAACAGATGATAGTAAAGTTCCATATTGATCTTTACTGCAGTTTCACTCAAAGGCTGGTATGATGAATTCTTGATAGATTCCATTTTTACTTTCTTGGCCTGGGCGTAAAAATAATTCCTCACAACCGCGAATGCCCAGTCATAATGCGGCTCAGTCAAATACGTACCCGGACCGTTCACTTTTTCTAGTAAAATCGCATTCTTTCGTTCTGCTGCTGGCCTGGCATGCGCAAGATGATCCGGATCACCAGCACCCAGGTCGCTTAGAAGCTGATAGAACATGGCCGCGTGGCCCATTGTATCCTGGCTGATTGAGGAAAAAGCGACATCCTCTTCAATATGAGGAGCTAGTCCAAGCCACTCAGAACCACGGTAGGCGATCATGAAATCATCATCACCAAGCTGGAACAGGAGCTCAACTGCAGCGTCGCGAAGGGCTTCATTTTTCAACGCATCTTCAAGTTCATATTTCATTTCTCCTGCTTCCCTCCCCATGACAATATCTCTTTTTCATCTAACATTTCCTGCTCATAGTGGCGCCATTTTTTTTTAAATATCCATAGCCTTTTGTATTGCGGTAATCCTTATTATCGAGCCTTTGTAATGTTAGCCGCTCATCAAAGGACATTTTCCTGATATCGTCACGCTTTACGACCCAAATATCGGCAACCGGTTCTCGTCTCATGAAATTTTCCTGTGCCATCACAAGGGCCAGCTCATGGTTCGGCGCCAGCAATGAGAACTGGTACTGCATAGGTGAAGTCGCAGTCCGCTTGCTGAACACTTCAAATTCCTGATAAAATCCATTCCCAGACATGATTTTTTCTCCTTTCCTGTGGTATTCTGTGACAGCTGTCCCCTGAAGCCTATGCTTTAACGCTCAGTGCATCGATGACCCACTTGTTATTACTGCAGGAAATCTCTCTTAGCCTTAAACGGTCCTTTGATTTAGGGCCATTATTCTTGATGATTTGCTTGAACTTGCTCCAATCTGGCTGCTTGTATTGCCACATGCCTGATTCCTGGTCAAAATGCATCGTTTCATCCGGCAGCTTCAGACCTAACGACAAGACCCTCGGAATGTATTTTGTAAAAAAGTCCTGGCGGAGCTCCTCGTTCGTTTTCGTTCTGATTCTGTATTTGATTGTTGTATCCTGTTTGGAAGTGCCAGTTGTAGACGCATCCGCAGGTCCAAAGAACATAAGAAGCGCTTCCCACCAGCGGTCTAACGAATCCTGGATCATCGCTTTCTGCTCGTCTGTTCCTTCAGCGAGCGCCATGATGATCGCCTCGCCATGCTGGGCGTGGAAAACCTCCTCCGCACAGATTCGCTTCAACGCTCTTGCGTATGGTCCATAAGAAGCATCCAGCATATTCGTCTGGGATATTATGGCGGCACCATCGACAAGCCAGCCAATCAATCCAGCATCTCCCCATGTTTTTGCTTCCATATGGAAGACATTGTGGAATTTCAAGTCGCCGGATAGTAAATCCTGAATGATATTCTCGCGCGATTTTCCGAGCGGCTTCATTAAATCCTCGGCCACCCGTAACAACAGCTGGCCATGGCCCATTTCATCCTGCACCTTCGCCATGATTCCCAACTTTCTTTTTAAAGATGGAGCCTTAGGCACCCATTCCTTTTCTGGTAGTGCGCCCATAATTTCACTGATTCCATGCATTGAAATAAGTTTGATCAGCGTCATTCGATAGTCATCCGGCATCCAGTCTTCTGCTTCGATTTTATCGCCAGCTTCTATTCGCTTCATGAAGTGCTCGTATTTAGCCTCTTCGCTCAGCTGCTCGAAGGAAATTGTGTTTTCCATGCTGTTTTACCTCCTTAGGTTTAAGTTCCAATTGGTTCCTTTGTTTTATCAACAATTCTGACCGCCTTGCCTTCAGAGCGTGGGATTGTTTTTGGACGATGCACACGAACCTCCATTGAGATCAGACACTGGCTCTTTAACAGTGCTTGAATTCCCTGCTCCAGCTGGTAAACAGAGTCTGAAATCGGATTCGCCCCGATCATCGTGAAATATTCCTCATTCATCTCAACATGCAGCTCAAGAACCTTTAACGTACGCTTTTGTAAAATCTGAATCTGGTAATGCGGGGCAAGTCAGGTACTGCCAGCAAGCAATGTTCAATCTGTGATGGAAACACATTGACACCATTGATGATCAGCATGTCATCGATTCGCCCTTTGACTCGGGACATTCTCACCGTTGTCCGTCCGCAGCTGCATTTTTCCTTCGTCAGGGAAGCGATATCCCCCGTCAGGTAGCGAATGACCGGAAAGGCTTCCTTAGTAAGGCTGGTGAAAACCAGTTCCCCCTCTTCGCCCTGTGGAACAGGTTTTAACGTTTCAGGATCAATTACTTCAACATAGAAATGATCCTCGGCAACATGGAGCCCGGCCTGTGCTTGATGGCATTCACTTGCGACACCAGGCCCGATCACTTCGCTCAGCCCGTAAATATCGCATGCCTTGATGCCCAGCTTTTCCTCGAGCGTCTTCCTCATTTCTTCGGACCAAGGCTCAGCCCCGAAAATACCGTACTTCAATGAAGTATTGCGAGGGTCCTTACCCATTTCCTCCATTGTTTCAGCGATATTCAAAATGTAAGAAGGAGTTCCGCATATGACTTGCGGCTTAAAATCTTCAATTAACATAATTTGTCTCTGGGTATTCCCTCCGGAAACCGGTACTGTGACCATCCCTAGCTGTTCACTTCCGTAATGCAGTCCCAAACCACCGGTAAAAAGTCCATAACCATAAGCATTATGAAGGAAGTTTCCAGGTTCACCTCCACCTAGAACAATAGCCCTGGCGACAATCTCTGCCCACATTTCAATATCCTTTTGTGTGTAGCCAACCACCGTCGGCTTGCCGCTCGTTCCTGATGAGGCGTGTATCCTGACCAATTCACTTTGCGGAACAGCGAACAATCCGAATGGATAGTGGTTACGCAAATCCTGCTTCTCTGTAAAAGGAAGCGCTTCCAAATCTTTAAGACTATTTAGCATTTCAGGAGAAAAATTGGCGCTCTCAAACTTTTCCTTGTAAAACGGCACCTTTTGAGCGACCTTCTCAACTACTGTCTTGAGTCTTTGGAGTTGAATTTCTTCTATGGATTCACGACTACTCGTTTCGATTTCATGTAAAATCAAGACTCCGCCCCCTGTATTACATAAAATTTTATTTGTATAACGTTATATTTCCGTAACACAATAAATATGTTATATATTTTAAAACAAAGATAACGTGTATATAGGAAAAAGTCAATTATTTTTCAGAAAATTTTAATATTTGATGATGATTTTTCTAGTTTGGATGGTAAAAATATTTATTGTGGTTTTTTCGTAGTGATTATGGGGAAAACCGCAGTTATTAATGTGAATTTCATAGTGATAGTGACCAAAAGCGTAGTGATTAAGCATAAAAACTTAGTGACACTTGATCATTTCGTTGTGATAATGCAATCTTTCGCAGTGATTGTAGAATGAGGCAGGATGAATAAAATTTAATTAAAATTTTTTCCTACTTTTACTCTTTACATCTAAAAAAGGCCTCTTGATAGCAATCAAGAGGCCTTTTCTTTCCTATTAATACATGCTCATATACTGTTCGCGCTCCCATGGGTGAACCTGGGTGCGGAACATATCCCATTCAATCTCTTTTGCTTCGATGAAGTGTTCGAGGATATGGTCGCCAAGAGCTGAGCTGATTACTTCGTTCTTTTTCAGCTGGTCCAGGGCCGCTGCCAATGTTGGTGGCAGATCATCGATTCCTTCTTCAACACGCTCTTCCTTGTTCATCACGTAGATGTTGCGGTCTACTGATGCAGGAGGAGTCAATTTGTTCTTGATTCCGTCAAGACCTGCTGCAAGCAATACCGCCATAGCAAGGTATGGATTTGCTGCAGGGTCAACGCTGCGGACTTCAACACGTGTGCTCATGCCGCGTGATGCAGGGATACGGATCAATGGTGAACGGTTCTTTGCAGACCATGCAACGTAGCAAGGTGCTTCATAGCCAGGTACTAGACGCTTATAAGAGTTTACAGTCGGGTTTGTTACAGCTGTAAATCCAGATGCGTGCTTAAGCGTTCCAGCGATGAACTGGTACGCAGTTTCGCTTAGCTCAAGTCTCTTATCGGATGGATCATAGAATGAGTTCTCGCCGTTGCGGAACAATGACATGTTGCAGTGCATTCCTGAGCCGTTAACACCGAACAAAGGCTTCGGCATGAATGTAGCGTGCAAGCCATGCTTACGTGCAATAGTTTTTACAACAAGCTTGAAAGTCTGGATTTGGTCACAAGCTGTCAATGCATCTGCATATTTAAAGTCGATTTCGTGCTGTCCAGGAGCAACCTCATGGTGTGATGCTTCGATTTCAAAGCCCATTTCTTCCAGCTCTAGTACGATATCGCGGCGGCAGTTTTCACCAAGGTCTGTTGGCGCGAGGTCGAAATATCCGCCATTGTCATTCAATTCAAGTGTAGGCTCACCATTCACATCCAGCTTGAAGAGGAAGAATTCCGGTTCTGGTCCAAGATTGAAGTTTGTGAAGCCAAGCTCTTCCATTTCCTTCAGAATACGCTTCAGATTGCCGCGAGGGTCGCCAGCAAATGGTGTGCCATCAGCATTTTTAATATCACAGATCAAACGTGCAACCTTACCCTTTTCAGCTGTCCAAGGGAATACTACCCATGTGTCCAAATCAGGGATCAGATACATATCAGATTCTTCGATTCGAACGAATCCTTCAATTGAAGAGCCGTCAAACATCATTTTATTATCAAGCGCTTTTTCAAGCTGGCTGATTGGAATTTCAACGTTCTTTATTGTTCCTAAAATGTCTGTGAACTGCAAACGAATGAATTTTACATTTTCTTCTTTTGATAAGCGGATAATGTCTTCTCTTGTGAACGTCTTAGCCATTGTTAAAGTTCCTCCTAGAATTTTAATGAAAGATAGTTCGGGTTACTAATGGAAAAATCTCGACATGTCACCGTGATTGCCAGATCGGTTAAAGCGTCCTGCCTGCTGTAGTTCCTTGCGAAGCAATTTCCGCAAATCCGCATCAGATAGCTCACGTCTCGTTTTTTCAGCTTGTTTTTTCTCAGCTGCACTAATGGCTGACTGTTGTTTAACATTAAAAATTTGCTTAATGCCTGCCATGTTGACTCCCTGGTCGATTAAATCTTTAATCTCAAGAAGCTTGTCAATATCGTTTAAGGAGAAGAGTCGTTTATTGCCCTCTGTTCTTGCCGGAGAAATCAATTCATGCTCTTCATAGTAACGAATTTGCCTTGCAGTTAAATCTGTAAGCTGCATGACAATTCCGATGCTAAAGAGCGGCATATTCCGGCGAATTTCACTTCCGCCCATTTTGATTTCTCCTCCTTCCCTTTTAAGATAATCTCATTATATTCAATGTAAGGAATAATGTCAATTATATGTTAGATTATCTGACATGAAAAATCATAAAAAAAGAACAGGACTTACGTAGCAAGCGTCCTGTTGTATATTTACCTATTTTAGTAGAATTAAACCTTTTTCAATTAAAGAATCGATTGCAATGCAAACAGCCATCTTCACATGGGAATAGGTTAACCCGCCCTGAACATAGGCGACATAAGGCGGTCTGATCGGTCCATCAGCAGTTAATTCAATACTTGCTCCCTGGATGAATGTACCAGCAGCCATAATCACATCATCCTCATATCCCGGCATATAAGCAGGATGTGCCGTTACATGAGAATTGATTGGCGAAGCATATTGAATTGCCTGGCAAAAAGCAACCATCTTATCCCGGCCGTCGAATTGGACTGCCTGGATTAGATCCGTTCGTTCTGCATTCCATTTAGGCGAAGAATTCATTCCCAAACGATCCAGCATTGCAGCTGTGAAAACTGCACCCTTCAAGGCCTGTGCGACAATGTGCGGCGCAATGAAGAATCCCTGATACATTTCCTGCAATGAATATAATGAAGCGCCTGCCTCTGCCCCGATTCCTGGGGAAGTCATCCGGTAAGAACATGACTCTACATATTCCTCCTTGCCTACGATGTACCCGCCTGTCTTGGCAATACCGCCGCCAGGATTTTTAATCAAAGAGCCAGCCATCAGATCAGCGCCCACATGGCAGGGTTCCTGTTCCTCAACAAATTCGCCATAACAGTTATCAACAAACACAATGACATCTGATTTTATTTCTTTTACAAACTTAACCATTTCACCGATTTGCTCAACAGTGAATGATGGTCGCGTCGCATAACCTTTTGAACGCTGGATTCCGATCATTTTTGTTTCAGGCTTGATCGCTTTTTCGACGGCACTCCAATCGATTTCTCCCTTTCCCGTAAGGTCGACCGTATTATAGGAGATTCCAAACTCCTTCAATGAACCATTCCCGGTACCGCGTATACCAACGATCTCTTCAAGCGTGTCATAAGGTTTTCCAGTGATGTATAAAAGCTCGTCGCCAGGTCGAAGAATCCCAAATAGCGAGATGGAAATCGCATGAGTTCCCGAGATGATTTGCGGGCGAACCAGTCCGGCTTCAGCTCCAAACACCTCTGCGTATATTTTTTCAAGTGTTTCCCTGCCAGCATCGTCGTATCCATAGCCAGTGGTCGGGATGAAATGAGAATCACTCACCCGATGTTTCTGGAAACTCTGCAATACTCTGAACTGGTTTGAATCAATCCGTTCATCAATTTTCTTGTGTACTCCGGCAATCTGCTGCTCAATTTCTGTGACAAGCGGCTGCAGCATTTGCCCGTTCTTTAATTGTGTAAACATGGTGCTCTCCTATCTTTTGAAAAAAATCAATTTATACTGAAAATCGTTTCAGTTGGCCGGTAATTTGATGGTCTGCCAAAGAGAACCCTTTGCAGACATAACCTTGTTTTTCTTCATCAAAAGCTAGCTCACGAAGAATGGTCTCATTTTTCAATTGTGCCAGCAGTTTCCCCTCATCGGACGGCACCAGGACATGGAACGGCTCCATCATTCCGATAATTGACTGTTCGATTTTTAAAAGAAGATTTCTCCGGTCTTCCTCACTGAACGCGCTTATGAACGCTGTTTCATTTTTAGCGTTGGGCACAAAATCCTGGTGTGCGATATCCCGTTTATTATAAACGGTAATCTGCGGGATTTGGTGGACTTCAAGGTCCTCCAGCAATTTATTGACAGTATGTTCATGTGAAAAGTAATCTTCATTTGACATATCCACTACATGCAGAAGCAAGTCCGCCTCCCGGACCTCCTCCAGTGTCGAGCGGAAAGCAGCGATCAATGTTGTCGGCAAGTCCTGGATGAATCCGACTGTATCTGTAAGGAGAGCCGTGAAGGCGCTAGGTAAAATCGCTTTCCTTGTCATTGGATCAAGCGTAGCGAATAACTGATTTTCTTCAAATGACTCAGCTTCTGTCAACCGGTTGAACAGCGTCGATTTTCCTGCATTTGTGTATCCGACCAGCGCAATCTGGAACGTCTTGTTCTTCTTCCGGCGTTCCCGGTAGCGGTCACGGTGCTGAACGATTACTGACAACTGGGTTTTAATATCGTCAATTCGTTTCCGGATATGACGGCGGTCTGACTCCAGCTTTGTTTCACCAGGCCCTCTTGTTCCGATTCCGGCGCCAAGACGTGACATCTCAATCCCTTTTCCGCCAAGTCGAGGCAGCAGGTACTGCAGCTGAGCAAGCTCAACCTGGAGCTTGCCTTCTTTGGACCTGGCCCTTTGAGCGAAAATATCGAGAATCAGCTGGGTACGATCAATAACCCGCGCCTTTAAGCCTGCAGAAAGATTGCGGTTTTGGCTTGGCGATAGTTCATCATTGAAGATAATTAAGTCCGGCTCGAGCTCCTCCTCAAGAGCTTGAAGCTCTTCCACCTTTCCTTTGCCAATGTATGTAGCAGGATGAACCTTTGGCCGTTTTTGGATAACCTGCATCAGGACATTTCCTTTAGCCGTTTCCGTAAGTGATTCAAGTTCTTCCATCGAATATTGAAAACGAAGATCTTCTTCAATCGTCTGGCAGCCAACAAGAATCACTTTCTCAAATACGTTTTCCTGTTCCAAATAACACCCTTCTTTCCATATATATAGCTAAAGATATCATACCAAAATAAAGCACCAAACAAAAATTTTGAAAGTTGGGGGAAAAGTGGTTGTAAATTGAAATAAACATGATAAAATCAATATGTTTTCATTTAACTATATTAGTATTCAGGCATCATTTTAACAAGAGGAGAAAAACATGATGACATGGGAAGTGCTCAGCATGATTGGGACAGTAGCATTCGCGATCAGCGGTGCATTTATTGCAATGGAAGAGGAATATGATATCTTCGGAGTTTATATATTAGGAATCGTTACAGCCTTTGGCGGCGGGGCAATCCGCAACCTTTTAATCGGCCTACCAGTCTCAGCTTTATGGGAACAAGGCATGTTCTTTAATCTGGCCTTGATGTCAATCACCATCGTTTTCTTGTTTCCTGGCAATCTATTAAAACACTGGCAGCGATGGGGCAACTTTTTCGATGCCATCGGGCTTGCTGCCTTCGCGATCCAGGGAGCGATCTACGCTACAAATATGGGCCATCCAATAAGCGCAGTCATCGTTGCAGCTGTGTTAACAGGAAGCGGCGGCGGAATAATCCGTGATCTGCTTGCCGGCAGAAAGCCATTAGTATTGAAGGCGGAAATCTATGCAGTGTGGGCTGTTCTTGCCGGACTTGTCATCGGCCTTGGAATGGCTAATAAAGCTGTCGAACTCTATGGACTATTCGCCGTCATCACTGCACTCCGCGTAATGTCTTATACCTACAAATGGCATCTGCCAGTCCGTAAGCTTGGAGTACATTAAAAACAGAGCTGATTCATCATGAATCAGCTCTGTTTTTTATGATTATATATCTTTCTCCCCATCTGACCGATGGCGTAATGGATGCCATGCTGAAGAGTCTGGAAGCAATCGAATTTCGATAGGTTGATATTCGATTGGGTAATTTCGATCCCAAGAGTAGATGAAATCCCAACCAGTATTGTTTTCGTGCCGATTAGCCTTGCTGCTGATCCGATTTTCTCAATCAGACTTACCGCATGTGGTCCGATTTCCTGGTCCATGCCTGTCAAATCGAGAACGAGATAGCTGGCTTTATAGGATGGCAGCCGATTCAGCGTATTTACAATCAGCTGGTCTGCCCTGTCTTCCTCATATTTTCCAATCAGGGGAACGACGACAATTCCCTCGAGAACCGGGATGATTGGAGAGGAAAGCTTATTGACCAGCTCCTTTAATTCTGCTGTTTTTTCTTCAACCAGGCCTTCGAGTTTCCTGATTTGTTCTGATTCTTTCTTCCGTGCCAGCTGGTGGATATTATCAGCGATTGTGACATCAGAGGGGAAGTATTCAATCACACTGTGTTCATGCCCTTCTAACTGATGCTGTTTGATTTTATACCAGATATTTGTTCTGAACAGTCCCGTGAAAACTCCGGCGTAATGCGCGGGCAGAAAACTCCCCCCTTTTTTCTTCCCCTGGGCGACATTTACTTTATGCTCCCAGCTATCCTTCATGAAAGCTGTAAATGTTTTCGTTTCGAAGTCCAAATCCTTTATAATCGTCAACCCCCAGCCAGCGGTTGCATATGTATTGGTAATCATGTCAGCAGCTTCGGCTACGCTGACTTCTTTCATTTTTTCAAAATATTGGCCAACGACGAGTCCCTGGCGAAATCCAGTCGATTCAAATACGAGGTTTGAGGCCTCTTCTCCAGAAATCTCCTCAATCGTATCGAAAAAAGTTTTCATGGCTGATGATATCCAAAAAAGCACTGCGTCCTCGCCCTCGAACGTGAACTTGCCGGATTTTACATCCCAGCCGAAATCGTAACCTGCAATATCGTAATTATACTCATGCCCCATTAATAATTAGCTCCTTTTTTATCTATATAAATGGTTAAGCTTCCTTTTTACAATAATGATTAGTTTTGCCAAAAAACATTTAAGGAAACCCCAATCTTTTACCCCTTATTGTTCCTTTTCAAACCAAACCCGAAAAAAACATACAAGATAAAACCTTCACCCACCGAAAGACTTTAGTGATTACCAGACTCAGTATGTTAAATCCGGGTGAGAGTCACATCAATAACGGATGAGAACAAAGCTCTTATGAATGGATTTTTATTTTACGAAAATAAATAAGGATTCCAGTTTTACTGGAATCCTCAAGAACTATTTTAAGAATGACATGATTGAATTAGGGTCGAAACCTAATACCCAGTTTCCGTTTACGTTTGATTGCGGCACACCCATTTGTCCAGTTGCATTGACCAGCCTTTGTGCTGCGATTGGATCTTGCTGTACATTCACTTCTCTATATGCGATTCCTTTATCGTCGAGGAAGTTCTTCAGCATGGTGCAGTAAGGACAAGTGTTTGTAGTGTAGACTGTAATATCGTTCATTATAAATTCCCCCTGTAGCTATTTTAAATACCTTAAGGGTATATTATCAAACCCAAAAATAATGTCAACAAAGCTGCTGACATTATCTCCCCTTGTTATCATCTGAAAAAACGAGGTCAATACTGCGGAGAGTCATAAGTTCATGTCGGTCGTATTGATTTTGCATTAACAACCGCATTGCCTGTGCCCGAATAGATTTCTCAATCACGTTACGAACATAGCGCCCATTCGAAAATGCGGCGGCACCAAGCGTCGATCTAACATTAACAAGGTGCTCCCGCAACTTCCGTTCTGCCTCGTGGCTCAGACTATATTCCCTCTCCTTCAGCATTCGCTGCCCGATTTCCATAAGCTGGTCTATTGAATAATCGGGAAAATCAATGACGAGCGGAAACCTTGAATGAAGCCCTGGATTCAGAGTCAGGAAAAATTCCATTTCCCTCGAATACCCTGCAAGGATTAAAATAAATTCATGCTGCTTATCCTCCATGTGTTTAACCAGGGTATCAATCGCTTCCTTGCCGAAATCCTTTTCTCCCCACGGCCGAGGGAATAAGCTTCATCAATGAACAGGATGCCTCCCATTGCTTTTTTTATCAAATCCCGCGTTTTTTGCGCGGTATGCCCAATATATTCACCAACAAGATCAGCTCTCTCTGCTTCGATTAAATGCCCTTTTGACAGGACATTCATTTTGAGGAAGAGCTTCCCGATAATCCTGGCGACTGTTGTCTTCCCGGTTCCGGGATTCCCCTTGAACATCATATGCAAAGCCTGTTTTCCAGCCTTGAGCCCCATTTCTTCCCTTTTCTTATTCACATAGATCCAGGCATAAATCTCTTTGATCATCCTTTTCATTTCTTCCATGCCCACAAGTGCGCCGAGCTCTTCCTCAATTTCTTTTAAAGCTGTGTGCTCCTGCGGGATTGACTTTGGAACCAGCTGCGATTCTGGCAATTCCTTTGTCAACGTCTTCCTCTGCTGAGCGTTCAAAACAATGCTGATTTGACCGTTGTTCTTCTTTCGAAGCGGTTGGTCCAAAGATATCACCTCTCATTCCAGAAACAGTATACGCATTCTTGCTGTATTTGTGATATTCACCTACAACACCATTCATGTTAAATACGAAGGACTTTAAGTTTAACGGGAATCCTCCCCGCACAATATTGGACTGGATTAAGTTCGACAAACTACAGCATCATTTATTTACTTTTGTCACAATATGCGCTTTCCCAAGAAATAAACTTCTATATTTATATGTATTCAAGGAAGCGGAAATTCATTTTTAAAATATACAATTATAGTTTAAAAGCAAAAGAACAATGGTTGAAATCGTCCCATTATAATATTGTTAGTTCACTCATAAGGGTGCATTTAGCTTCGAAATGGGTTGGTCTTCATTCATAAGGGTATAATCCTTTTCCACTTTTCAACAGTATGCTTGTGAAATTTTTAAAGTACAGAAAGCGCAAG